>JANMHA010000413.1:0-9351 GCA_031374925.1 Pirellula sp.
GGGCAGCAAGTTCAGCGACTTGTTTCTCAAGTTCCTTGCAGCGGGTACAATCCGGTTGTGGCGAGTCTGTTTCCATCGCTACAACATAACCCAGACCGTCGGTCAATTAAAATATCAGTTTACCCCCGGTAAACACGTACCTCCTGCCTCAATTGCAAACGGAGGCAACGAATCGCTTTTCAGCGATTGATCAATCCCACCAGACCAGCCAGCAGAACGGTGCGCCAGCCGTAGTTACCAAGGTTAAGACGGAGTCAGGGGTGGATCAAAACTACAGGGTTAAGACTGAAACCAAGGTGCGCAACGCGATAAATGTTAACCGCGAATTTGGAGTCGCCGACAACGAACCACTTGACACAAAAGTGTTCGAAGTGACTTTCAGAGATGTCAATGGCCAGACCGTTCGGGATGAGAAGGAAGTTCAGACCCATAAGTCAGATCCTGTTACAGCCTTTCCGTATTCCAGGCGACGCGATCAAGCCAATAATCTTGTGTGGACCAAAGAGGAAGGTGAATTCATTGATCAATCACAGGTGGCTGAGACGACAAATGCTGGAAAGCAGATTTCCGAGTCCGACAACCCCGCATTCTTTCACCCTCGTCTCGACAACAGCATTTCCCACAAGCAGCTTCAGGCTGGCCTCGCGAGCGAAAAAATGCAGCAATCCATCGCTGCGGTGAGCGCTCCGCACACCGAGAGGATCATTGCTGACGAGAACGCTGCGATGGATGCTGAAGTCCGTCGACTTCAGGTGACTTTCGCGGAGAGTTATCTGACATCTCCGATTTCTGGCATCGTGACTGCCGTCTTCAAGGATGTTGGTGAATGCGTTCAGCCCGGCGAAGCGGTCATGCGAATTGAGAATGACACGGTCGTCTTCCTCGTTGGAAGAGTGCAGTACTTCGGAATGCTCAGGATCGGACAGGATGTCATCGTTCGAGCTACAGACCTATTTGAGGCGGGTGCGGCAGAGGACTTCCGAGGTCGCATTCGTGGAATCCGAGGTCATGAAGCAGATGACGATGAATGGGAAATCCTGATTGAATGCGACAATCCTGTGGATGCCCAGGGGCGGCGTAAACTGCCCATTTACTATCAGTTTGACCGCGATACTACGAAGATCATTGTCCCGTAGTATATGCACAAAGAGAGTGATCGTCCTTTATTCTGACGGAGTTTCGGCATGCCCGTTCCCCCAAAACCTGCACCGCCAGTCTTGTTCGGTTCTACGAACGCAGAACGCGAAGCGTCTCGGCGTGCGAGTTCACTCCGGCTGAGTTGGACGGACGTCGCCGACGCTGATACTTACGACATCCGGTTTGGTGCGGCGGACGTGCGACAGAACGCTACCAAGGGCGTGTTTTTTGGGGGACTTCCTGCAAACCAGCACCAACAAATCAGAGTTCGCGGTGTCAGCGCCGCTGATGGAGCAGGCCCTTGGTCCGATCCCGCAACGATTGCCACGCGACCGGACAAGCCTGCCCCGCCGTTCTTGCAGTCTCCGGCCGACCGTCAGCATGATCGACTCATACTCACTTGGAATACGGTCAACGGAATTGCAACCTATGATCTCCGAGTGAACGGTGCGGAGTTTCCTGCTCCCGTTCAGCGCCCCTACACGCTCGATCATCTCCCCGACAATACTCCGGTTCGTCCGAATGTGGCCTATGTGGTCGCAATTCGAGCCCGTGACGATGCGGTCGGCGGCGTATCTGAATGGTCCGATAACTCCGCTCAACTCGTGACCCGACCGCCTCACCCGGCTGCCCCGGGTCGCGCACCCTACGATCTGGCGGGATGGGGAATTGTTCTGAAATGGTCGCTGTCTGACGCATTCAACAATGGCACGTCCGCATTCATTCGGCTGTTTCGGGACATGGATAGCGAGACGAACAAGAAACTCTTGGATGGCCAATTGGATCCGAACGGACAGCCGATTCCAGGAGGATTGAAGGAGTCACGATTTGTGGATAGCAAGCAGCGAATGTCGGCACTGAAGACATATCGATTACAGTTGATCGTCCCCCCCGCCGCGACTCCCGCGCCAATTCCTGACGAGGATGGCACGAATCCAACTGGTGAGAATCGGTCATTTCCAAGTCCGGACCTTGCCTTGCGATATCCGTTCTACTTAATGGCGCTGCGGCCAATCTCAGTATTGGGGCATAAATCGAAGCTGCATTCAGTAGATGGAGCGAAGCGATGATCCCAGCGCTGAAAAAGCAGATTGATTCTGCCAACAGACGTACCACTGCTGTGTCACGCATGCCATTTGCCGAAGCCAATTCGTTTTCGGTGGAATACTCACTCGGGTCCAACAAGACATCGGTCAGGCATCTTTCGCAATTCCCAAAGCATGGGCAGCAATCTTCCTCGTCCAAGGCTGTCTCAAACAAGCCAAAGGGAGACAAGGGAGGTGACCCCGTCACTGGACCTCGTCGGAGTTGGTATGGAAACTATACGGGTCCCGGAAATGAACGAAATGATTGGGAAGAAGAGCATCTACCTCCAATGACGCCACTTGATCGCGGGCCCATGCAGCACGATCAAGAGTATTCGAATCTCGAAGAACAATACGGGTATGGAGATGGTAGCTTCTATAAGATGAGATTGGACACCGAACACCCTTTTATTCACACGTCATTGATTGAATCCGACGCAAGACTGATGTGGAGAAGTGCTTGGTATCCCGTAGAGGGGCTCGCGAATGGTGAGTACGATCTGACGTTTAGCAAGGGTACACGAGGTGTAACTAACCTGTTTACGGATTCGCTCGCGGCAGGGGTGATTCACGGTGTTTTTCCATTACTTATGGGCGTGGACGCCGCTTTCTTCGGCATCGCAGCAACGCGTCAGCTTGGAGAGAGTGTCGGTAGCAGCTTCAGAAACATGGGAGGCCTAGGGGCGAGCTCAGTTTGGAAAAACGCATTTGCGTCCCCGGCATATTGGGGTCCGGGCGATTTCTACCCTGATTGGGATAAGGAATTGGATTATTGGCGGAAAAGGCTTGAGGTCGAATTCTGGAAGTACAAGCCGTTTCCAAACGCCACAACTGGGTGGAAGGGAGACTTCTTTGGATATGGTTACTGGGAAATTGGCATGCGCAATACGACCATGCTGGATATCGCTGTTTTTGCCATATCGTTGGCGGTTGGCCCAGCTGGTCCAATAACGTGGATGGCCCGCGGTGGGATATCATGGGCTGCTATTGCCGCGTATGGACTATGGAAGCTAGGAGAGAAGGTAATCGGAGACTGGCTCGAACGAGGCCTTGAAGGAGCCATTAGAATTGGCAATGTTGGTTCTCTGCTTGGGAATAACCTGTTTTCATCCACGAGGGATAGAATAGACATCTCTAGGCATTTCGAAGCTATCGGATCTTCTGCCGCCTCGGGCTGGAAACGTAGTGGAAGGGCTGTATCGAGTGAATGGAAGCGTGCTGGTGGCAGAGCAAGCGATGCATGGAAGCAGGCAGGAAGAGATATCTCGACTGGCTGGAAGAGCGCAGGGGGAAAGCTCAGTGACACATGGAAAAATACAACCGGAGGTGGTGGCGGGTGTTTTCTAACGACGGCTGCCGTACGGTCGCTCTCCTCTGAAACTGGCGAGCGAGTCCTTGCGACTCTCAGGGCCTTTCGGGATGGTTGTCTACTCGCGTCAGACCAAGGCAGGGAACTCGTGGGGGCCTATTACACAATCGCCCCGCAAATCGTCGATCGCATTGATGCGTCCAGCGCTCCCGCAGGCGAATACGAACGGATTTACCACGAGATCGTACTGCCCTGCCACCAGTTCATCCTGAGCGGGGACTCTGAGGCCGCCATTGGTATCTACTCGCGGGGAGTATGCGACTTGGCAGCCAAATGGCTCGCTGCGACCTCGGACTACCGAGATGCTCAATGACGAATTTGAGTCCTTATAGTTCGACCTTGTGACTTTCGTTCGTCAATATGACCATAAATTGCAAATGAAGTGCTGACCAACGTTTTGTGACTGCAAATCAACCGTTTCTATTTTTTTGACATGTGGTGCAATAAAATCACGAAGAAGCTCTCTGTAGTGATGCATGTCTTGGTCTCTCAAGGTCTCTCAATACCCTGCTTTCCAGGTAACCTGTTTGGAGGCAACTTGCATTGCCAGAACAAATGCGGCCAGCAAAGAAAATGCTATCATGCTGCCGAGTAGCATCCGTTCGAATATCAAAGTACTTCGGCTGTTATTTCGAAAAGTAATGCTTGTTGTCAATGGTCATGGGACCCTCTTTCGCAAAGTGGCGGTGTACCAACCGATGTCCTTGGTAAAATAGCCCTAGTTCAACTTGATAGAATCCGTCTCAAAGACATTCACCCAGATCACGAAGTTGGAAAAGACCGAACGTGGCTAGTTGATTTGCGTATTCGGCATATGTTGAACAGAAATCTTGAAACCTGATTAATTCCATTCGTAACCCATCACGAACCGTCCTTTGTATGATTTCGTCTCTATGCGATTTCAGCGTCAGTGGAAGCGAAGTATCTCAATTCTCGCCATACTTTCCTTTGCTCATCCCAGTTCAGCATGGCCGCGATCGGACGCAATCGCTTCTCGTGGATCTCGGGTTTGCCTTTGGTGGACGGCAGGTTGAGCAGTGCTTCCTGGATGTCAGGTGCGAGTTGGTTGAGCGCCATGATTTGGCTCATGCGTGGCTGCGTAACGTGTCCACGGCGGGCGAGTTCGATCGTATCTGACGCTTCGCCAGTGCGGAGCATTTCATCGAAGCGGATGGCAAGGGCCATCAACTTGGCGATACGAGGTGTGCGATTGGTCGGCCTTGGTCGCGGTGGTTCTGCGTCGGGATCGTGAGGACGAATCGCGATGCGACCTCGTGAGGCGATGCTGACGTTCAGTTTGCGTTTGACGGTGACCATTAGACCTCCTGTGATTGTTGTTCCAGCGTCTCAATGCCGCTGGCGTGGAATGAAATCGCGATCGTGCAATCGTTCTGATCGAACTCGACCTTTGAGACCAGCAGGGCTAACAGTTGGGATTGCTCGCGAGTCGTTAGTGCGTCCCAGATGCGATCGAAGTCAATTAGGGCGTCTTCGATTTCCTGGGTCGACATTTCATGATTTTCCAAGTCGACGAGTTGTCGATTCACTTTGGCAAGTTCAAGCTCAGCCTTCTCGATTCGCTCTTGAATGTCGGCAATGCGATGCGATACCTGGCCGCCAGGTCGTTCGTCGAGCGCGAGTTGCCTGATCTCGCCGTGATCCCGCGCGAGCTGCCGGCCAAGCTGAATCTGGTGTGCCTCAATCTCTTTTCTACCTTGCTGGGTAGCCACCATCGCTTGGCGAATGATCTCGTCCCGGAGCCCAGCGTCTCGGGAAATGTATCGAACCTGATCAACGACAGCGGCTTCGATTTCGCCCGCTGGAAGCGACGGATGCTGACAAGCTTGTCGGCCGCGTTTGATGGCTCGGACGCAGGTGTAATAGCGATAGACAATCAAGTTGCGTTTGGTCATGTTGTGAACCATCGCAACATTACAGTTGGGACAGCGAATTAGTCCCTTCAGCAGGCCGCCATGTTTGCTTGGTAGGCGATTGCCACGGTTGAAGCCGTTCTCACGCAACTGGGCTTGAACGCGATCGAAGATTTCCTGATCGACGATTGCTTGGTGCTGTCCCTGGTAAAGATCGGTCTTGTGCTTGATCTTTCCACAGTAGATGGGGTTGGTTAGAAGCGCATGCAGACTGCCCTTGTCAAAAACGCGGCCACCCTTGGGCAGCCCTTTCTTTGAGTGCCAAAGCTTGTTGGTCCAACCACGTTCGTCGAGTTCGTTTACCACCGGGAGAAGATTCTTCATTTCGAGGTAGAGCGAGAAGATTCGGCGTACTTTGGTGGCTTCCTCGGGGTTGATCACCAGCTTCGGTGTTCGCTCGCTGCGATCGACATCGTATCCAAGAACGGGATAGCCACCGGTCCATTGTCCGCGCCGACATTGAGCAGCGAGTTTATCGCGGATGCGTTCGCCAATGATCTCGCGTTCGAATTGGGCAAACGAGAGCAGGATGTTTAGCGTCAGCCGGCCCATCGAATGCGTGGTATTGAAGTGTTGAGTCACTGATACGAACGAGACACTGAACTTGTCGAACGTCTCCATCACACGGGCGAAGTCGAGCAGCGATCGGCTAAGTCGATCGACCTTATAGACGACCACGCAATCGATCTTGCTGGCTTGGATGTCTTCCATCAACCGCTTGAGCGCTGGCCGTTCGATGTTGCCACCAGAGAAACCTCCATCGTCGTACCGATCATGTACGAGTTCCCAACCCTCGTTGGCTTGGCTGCGAATGTAGGCCTCACCAGCGTCTCGTTGCGAGTCGAGCGAGTTGTATTGTTGATCGAGCCCTTCTTCGGTCGACTTGCGAGTGTAGATCGCGCAGCGGATCGTTCTGGGGCGTGGTGTTGGTTTGTTGCTCATGCTTTCCTCCCAAGTCGAAAGAACAAAAATCCATTGCAGTGTGAGCCACTGACTTCTTTCGCGATCGCCGTCAGCGATTTGTAGCGTTGGCCTTCGTATTCAAAACCGTCTTGCAGGACGATCGCGCGGATCATCTCGCCTTTGTATTGCCGCTCGATGATGTTGCCCGGTGGTGGAAGTCGCGGGTCCCAGTCCACAAACGCAGTCGGTTCAGGTACGACGAGCTTGACGCCGTCGTTGGTGTGCTTGCGTGGGGCGGTCACTCGCGTCTCAGCATCCTCAGCCAGTTCTGCCGCTTTCTTGAGAGCTGCTCGAGAGAGCCCACCTTCGTCGTTGGCTTGTAATCGCCACGCGATGCGCCGGATCAGGTACTGCTTGTTGCGGCTCCGGCATTCTTCGTTGAAAACCTGCTCGTAGCGCTGGACCAATTGATTGACCGTCTTGTTCTGCAACTCTGCAATCTCGATGGTGACGTGTGGGCTCATTGATCACCTCCGTCTCTCGCTTGGTCCCGCGAAAACCGTGAATCGTTGTTGACAGAATTTTCCGAAATGTTGCTGACGTCATGCTTCGCTGGCAGTTGCGACTCGATCGCCTTGGCTACCAGTGGTTGTTTCTTGACCCGAATGACACCTCTGGCTAGCAGGGCCGCGATGTCTTTGTTTCTCGCTTCGTTGCTCACGATTTACCTCCTTCTTGAATGTTTCGATCGCCTCCAAAACCCGGTGTTTCGGAGACGTCGGACACAGAGAGGGGTTTGTCGGAAACGAAATCAAGCGGCTCGGGTAAAGAGTCTCCAAGATTGCCCCAAACAGGTTCATCCTGCGCCGAAATTGGGCTTTGATCGTCATTCAGCTCACGATCGGCCGCGATGCAGCGATGGATGCCCCGGAGAAGGATCACGGCAATTGACCTGCGACGAACTGATGCAGCATCGCACGGCAGATCGTCCACGTAGGGACGGGAGTTTAGAGAGTTAGCGTCGATGATTGTGCTCCACAGAAAGACCTTGGAGGGAGCCGAAATAGCGTCCCTCCCAGATCTATCTATGCAATTTGCCCGACGCGCGTCACATTACCCAGCAAGAAAGTTGACTGTTATCGACCACTTAGTAAGGCAGAAATCGAAAAAACGCGTGCCCGCAAATTAATCATGGAAACCGAACGAATCGTAGAGACTCCAAACTGGCAGGCGCGAAGTTTCGCCTAATTCACGAGTTCGAATTCAGGTTTGGCGAGAATCCTGAATGCAGGCGTTGTATTCACTGATAAACTGCGTCACTATAGCCGCGATAAATTCGAGGCTATCCAGGACGTCAGATGCGAATGGCTCGTTCTGCATAGAAGTCAACACCAGAACCCCTTGCGACTCATCGCTACAAACAAATTTGATGGGCACTGCGGCAAATTGTTGAAAGTAAACGTCGTCACGTGGTTGGCCGTTCTCCAAATAAGCTTCTGGAGCTTGAGCAAGTGTTTTGGTCATGGGGGTGTCTTGGTGCCGTGCGATCGCTGCGGGGGCGCGTCGACCCAATACGGAGATCTTGGTTTGGGGAACCCTCGTAGAAGCGAAGTAGAGCAATTCGAGTTGTTCAACTCTCATTCTTGCACGATCGCCGGCATCGCGACAAGCTTCCACCATCCCTTGATCACAAAACACTTCGAGTGTGTACACGTCGTGCTTTACACCCAACGTGGTTTTCGCGTCGTTATTGATCAATGCGATAATGGGTTCGAGCTCTTTTGCAAAACCGTTCTGGCACCATTCGTTCTGAATGCGGCACACCTCGTTATTTAGCTTTGCGAATGCCGCGCGAAACGATCTGTAAGCTATGCTTCGGCGAACAAGTTCATCCGTCGTATCTTTAAGCTGTGACTCAAGCTCAGCAGATTTGGTTACAAAATCCGACGAGTTTTCGTTTTCACCAAAAAGTACCAACCCAAAAAGTACTGTGTGAAAAAGTCCAATCGCAATGAGCGACCAGCCTAAAGCCGTTGCGGACTGTCCCGTTGAAGAGGTGTAGAGATTACAAAGTACTGATTCCAGGATAGGAAGAATTGCGCCAACGAAAATCAGTATCCACCTTCGATTCAATTGTGCAATTAACAAACTCCGCTTGATGCTTTTCCACTGGGCCTCACCTACTTTCACCATCCCCATTGAGTCTCGCCTTCGCTAGTTATGACCACCGTATGCCGCCACTGCATTGCTATCATATAGGCTAGCACCGCAACTGTTTAGATCACCAGTCAATCCACCAATCCACCTGGAGTTCATTGCTAGGTGCCGATGTGAACAACTGTGAATCTAAAGGGTAGAACGGAAATCATGAGTCGCCCTGGTGGATGGGAAGCGATGATCGTAGAGCAACCCCAGATTCGGAAAGGTGAATTTTTAAGTTTGGCTCACTGCGGTTCATAACTCGCCGCATAGATTTGTGATCTGGGAGCCCCCAGTGGCTCGGACTAGTTGAAAAAAAGAATCCCGAGTCGGTCGGACAGGGAATTACCCAGAGTCGTTAACCCGGCGTTTTTCATAACCCAGAGACTATGAGAGTATTTGTCTCTGATTGGCCCCCAGAGAGGGGCTGATTTGGCGAGAGTCGCAACCGGAATTCGAGTCTCTGTAGAGTGGTTGAGAGCCGGGAAATTGCAGGAAAATACGAAAAAAGCCGGTGTTTTGCGTTGCTGCAAGACACCGGCCTAATCGAATAACCTACTGCGGTCAGTTTCCTAACCAAACAGAGAAGTTGAGGGAGACGGATTTGAACTGACGACCGCGAGGTTATGAGCCAACATGCAAATCTACGTTCCGAGTACATGATAGCATTGTGAAAACTGCTTGTTATGGTGGTACTCGGTCTCGGGCGTGACCATGCATTCCAATA
>JANMHA010000432.1:0-1527 GCA_031374925.1 Pirellula sp.
ACGTGGCCGAACAGTTGCGGCATTGGGCCGTTTGCCCGGCACGAGTCTCGTCCACTTTGTAATTCGTGCCACAACGTTCGCAGTCAAACGAAATCAACATGGCGGACTCTTGAGAATGAAGTTGCGACTTTTCAAGCGGCCTTCCGAAAGGCTTTCAGTTCCAGCCAGCCTACGATGAAAAACCACTTCTCGGATAGCGACACTTCGCTCTGAAGCCGACAGATGTTGCGAGAGATGCAAGAACTGAATTTTTTCCTGTCATCCATTTTCATTCTTCATCCGCAGTTAGGCTTTGCCATTCGCAGGCAGGCTCCGAAATTCAGACTTCCTGTGGATGGCAAAGCCGGACTACGGATGAGGCACATCCCTCGTTTAGCCCCGCTTGTTTCACCAGAAAGCATGGCCTAGACTCCCGCGCGTTCTGGCTGAAGTCTTGGCTGAAACTGAGTCATCCCCGATGTCGAGCCGTCAATTTGATGGCCGCTCATCTCAACTGGCAGACGGAGTTGCGTCATGCGTGCTGTGAGATGGTTCTCGTTCTGTTCGATCACCCTGTTGTTGTTGCCGCTGGCCTTGCAGACCAGTTGGCTGCGAGCGGACGACAAGCCCGCGAAGCCGGCGGTTGATAAAGCTGCGGCTGCTGAAGGGACGACGGTTGATCCGAAGTCCGACGAGTATTTCGAGCTGATGAAGCTCTTCGTCGATACCTTCGAGCAGATCGAACGGAATTACGTCAAGGACGTCGATCGCAAAGTGCTCATGCAGGCGGCGATCCGCGGCATGGTGCAACAGCTCGATCCGTATTCCAACTACATCAGCCCGGATGAACTCAAACGGTTCAATCAAGAGGTCGAGCAAGAATTCGGCGGCGTCGGCATTCAAGTGCAACTTGACCAGAAGACACGACGGCTGATGGTCATGACCCCGCTTCCTGGCACGCCTGCGTACAAGGCGGGAGTGAAGTCGGGCGACCTGATCATGGAAGTCGATGGAAAAAGTACCGAAGGCGTCACACTCGAAGATGCCGTCAAGCTCTTGCAGGGAAAACCGGGGACCGACGTCTCGATTGGCGTGCAACACACCGGTTCCGAGCGGATCGAAACACTGAAGATCACACGAGCGACCATTCAAGTGGCGACCGTTCTCGGCGACGCACACAAGCCCGACGACAGTTGGAATTTTTTCCTCGATGCGGACTCGAAGATCGCTTACATCCGGCTCACTCACTTCGGTCGTCGCAGCTTCGATGAGCTGCAAGAAACGTTGGAGTTGTTGACCAAAGAAGGGATGAAGGGGCTGATCCTCGACCTGCGATTCAATCCAGGCGGACTGCTCGGCCAAGCGACGAAAATTGCGGACCAGTTCCTCGAAAGCGGTGCGATCGTCAGTGTCAAAGGTCGCAACGCCGAGAACCGCGTCTGGACGGCCGAGAAGGAAGGAACTTTTTCTGTCTTCCCGATGGTGGTGCTCATCAATCGCTTCAGCGCGTCGGCCAGCGAGATCGTCAGCGCGGCTCTGCAAGACCAC
>JANMHA010000441.1:0-1816 GCA_031374925.1 Pirellula sp.
AAACTCGCTATCGCTCAGACAGTTTTTCGTTCTGATCGCTTTTTTCCTCCGCTTCTCGGGGCCAATCAACGGGGACCCGTAGAGCCGATATTTGATCGCTTCGCGATGAGCACTACGAGGGCATGAATGCGAGCATCTGGGTTACGCTGGCGGTAGATCAATATCCGCGCCGCCAATTGTTAAAGGACAGATTCGGTGGCAGTTGTCTGCGAAATGACCGTTCATTTAAAAGGAAGCTTCCGATGCCACTAAGTAGCTCAACGCAGGGTGGCGTGTTTTTTCTCGTGTCTTTCCCATCGGGGTGGCCACTTGCGCAAGCGGCTGTCCTATTTCAGAGGAATGAAGGCACCAGCTCGATTACTGCGTGCGCAGGTATAGATGGGCGTATCTGCGTTACTCTCATCGATCAGGGTTTGAAAGAGAAGGAGTGGATATTTCAGCCGTTTCAGCTAACAACAGGCACACGAGTTGTGATTTACATAGGCTGGTGTGGCGATGGTGCCGAATGTCGCGTGAACTCATACCAGCTACTCCCGGACATTGGTCGATGTCTTGCGGGCATCATGATCGAAGGCAAGCGCGATGTGCGGTCACCAAGAGTGCTCCAGTATCCACGTATCCAAGCGAGCGACGGTACGCATGAGCGTGACAGGTTCTTTTTGGAGACGATTCGTGATCTTGATCGAAAGCTTTGCGAACCAGAGACGTATGCCCTTTTGCGTGCAGCAGCGTTGCTTCGACAACTGTTACTAGACGGTCTAATTCACGACGTCAACCGTGTATATCGATGCAAGCTACTTTTTGACGTCTATGCTCCATCGGAGGCTGTACCGGTACCGCCGACCTTACACATCAGATCAATCGACCCTGCTCAGCATCCCAATCGCCAGTACCAGAGCCTGAACATAGATCAGTTCTTGGCATTAGTCGTTGCTACACCATTACTCAGCGTTAGACACATCGTAAAAACATGTGCAAACGCTAAGGGCGGGGTGCATCTAGGCGGCGCAAAAGAAGATTTCGCAAATGTCGTGCTCCAGATGGATCAAGGCATCACAGTGGGAGGTCAGGAACCTAGCCTTAATTTGCTAGCTGAAATCGGCAATGTGACCCTTCAGTCGATTCGACCTTTGGTCGGAGCGATTCAGGCTCGGTGCGCACAGATTCAGCGACCTCAGTTCCCTTCTTTTGACGGTAAACGACCGGCGTATCGGATCGCGGACAAGAGTCGGTACTGGCTAGGCACGAGGTTGAACTAGACGGCCCAGATAGTTGCAACCGGCTTTTCGTACTCCCTATCGCAAAGCGATCAAATATCGGCTCGAAGGGTCCCCGTTGATTGGCCCCGAGAAGCGGAGGAAAAAAGCGATCAGAACGAAAAACTGTCTGAGCGTAGCGAGTATATTTCGTTCCGCTTTTTTCTGAGCATCGCAGGAAAAGGCCGATCGTCGGGGTCGCCTTCTTTGGGTTACCTTTCTTGGCGAAGCAAGAAAAGTGACTGCCCCGCGGCATGAGAGGGATCGGTGCAAACGGTGAGGTTTGATTTGCGCTTCGCGTGGATTACGAGCTGGATTCCCGCTTCGCGAGAATGACGGCGGGTTGGGGGAGAGCGGACAAAATCTACGATCAGCTTTATCGTGAAACGCCCATGCCAATTGGGCATAGCGCACATTTTATCCACTTATCGACTACAGCCAAAAAATACCTCTAAGCCCCAGTGAAATATGGCTTTCAGCCAAAAGCTGTAGCCGTCCAAACCTCCGGTTTGAGGACGGGAAACGGCAATCCCCGTTTCATCTTCAACAGCGCCCGGTCA
>JANMHA010000474.1:0-8462 GCA_031374925.1 Pirellula sp.
CCAAGCTGGTTCCGGAAATATGTCCTCGATTGCTTTCCACTGTTCATCGCTCAATCCATGACGCATAATTGGTCCTCCTATCCACCAATATGGCGTATAAGAGAAAATCAAATCAAGACCAGTTTAGAAACGGAGCCTAGTGCAAAACCGCTAAATCCCCAGACGTCGTATTCCCAATAACCCGTCGGGTATATTCTATGAGGTTTGCCTAGCATCTCAATCAATTCAGACTTATGCATTCCGGGTTTGATCCTCATCACTGAAGCCTCGGATATGCCGTTGCGGCAAATCACGATGTATAAAGCGCAACTGAATGCGACCATTATCATGCCGAGCAGCAAAGTTCGAATTGAGAATCGTGATGGCATTAGGAAAATTCCGGATTCTAGGACTCTCTCGAATCGCTTCAAATGGACGAACGTTTCGATTCATTCAGCAAAGTAAAACATTGCTTTTTCAGTGCACCTAATCGCCGCTTGGGTGTAATCGGTGGTACGACCGTACTTGCCATGAATTGTTGGGGAGGCGTCCAATGTGGACCAGTCGCGTAAGCGGCACGATTAGCAGCCTCTCCCACAAGTAGCGAAGCGGATCGGAACAGAGTCCAGCTCCACCCCAACACGCATCCCCGCCGCCATCCGCTTCAGTCTATCCGATCTATAGGTCGCCGTGCAATCGAGCCAGTTCCAATGTCCACAATGTCGGGGGTGTGGGGGCTAGGGAAATCGGTACTACCGACTACGCACCAAACTGTGGAAAGCGCCAGACGCTGGCTTCGGCTGCCCCGATCCCGCGGGCGCAGTCGAATCGGCCGAAGCCGGTGTGCAGATGGGGGATGGTCCAACTTGTGGAAGTGCCTGCGATTTGGCTCCGGGCTATGTCCACATGTAGATGGGAAGCGGGCGGCTGGGGAAGCGGCTAGGTTGCTGCTAGGCCAATCCTGCAGGAGTACGATACTTCCACAGGTAACTGGCCATCCGTGTGATAAGTAATGCAAATTAGTTTCCAATTGGTTGCCTCGGGACCAACTCTATCCGGAGATGCGATTGTAAAGGGGTAATCTGTTCGTGAAGTCTATCAGCGAGCGCACGGTATTCGTCGAGCGAAAGGAGCGGCGTCGTAGGCAGGCTCTTTTCGAGATACATCTTGCGTTTAGCAGGGGTATACGCAAGACATACGCCGTTTGTGTAGCTTGTCCCAAAGAAATCAGAAATCTCTTCCCATTTCACGAACCGCTTGCCATGCATTACCCCTTCAGTTGAAATCTGTACTCGTATTCTTCTACCAACGAGCAGCGAAACCATCGCATAGAAAGAAGCTCCTAGAAAAACAACAGAGCCAATCGCAAAACCACCGCCAACGATCTGTGATAGTTGCCCCTCATTCATTTTGAAGCATTCCGACGACGCCCACACAAACGTTCCACCAAACGCGAACGTCACCAACGCGGACAGAGTGCCATTGATCGAACGAAAGCTATACCCACTCTGGAAAAGAATCATTACTAACGAGGCGGTTTGGGTAGGCGTGACATTAATGAGCCATCAAAAGAATCCATCTAAGTCCTGAGGTTAGGGTGCCAGCCAATCGAAGGTTACAACTCTGACCTGCTAGCTTGCCAGCGGTTGAGCTTCCCCGTCGCCATCCGCTCCAGTCTATCCAATGTAGCAGTCCTACAGCAAGCGACCAGCGCCAATGTCCACAGTGGGTGGCCTAGGGAAATCGGTGCTACGGACTACGCACCAACCTGTGGAAATGGACGCAGGCAAGGTTCCTACGGGATTCGTAATTCAGCAATCGACCAAGTCCAGCCCACGTACGTCCCTAGAACAACGACGCAGTATCCAATCCGTTATATGTTCGTCCGTTCCTATGTGTGATCGCCGAGCGGAAATTAGAGGCGACTTGCGTTTTCACCCAATTGAACATGTTTACAGCCCTTCGCATATCCAGTCAGCCATCAACTGTTCATTTTGTCACGAAAGCTGTCGCTGACCATTATTTCTTGTGTTTGTTGACGCCAAGTAGCCAGTCGACAATTTCGGCGAAGAACATGAAAGGTGCCGTCACAATCAGGAAGAGTACAACTAACCCGATAGCAAGTGGACTCGCGGAAGCCATCTTGATAATCAGGGAGATTGCCACTGCAGCAACGACAGAATAAGTGAGCAATGACTTCAGGGAGAATTGGAACGGCCGACTCGGTTGCTCGCTATCGGTCATGGTGAATTGAAGTGGAGGAAAATGAGGACCATGAGATGCCATTCGGTCTAAGGACGAACTTGTTTTTATCCCGGTCTGGGAATGTTATCCCCGAAGTTTGGGGAGTTCCGCTTCCCCGCCGCTAGCCACTCAGTCTAGCAGATGCATCAGTCCTACAGCAAGCATCCAGCGCCACGTCCACAGTTGTCGGGCTAGCTTGTGGCAATTGCTCGATCCCGGCTCCGGCTACGTCCACATGTGGGTGGGAAGCTTGCGGCCTAGGGAAAAGGCTAGGTTGCTGGCTAGACCGATCCTGCAGGAGTACGACGCTTTCCACAGTTGATGAGGTAGGAATGCATCCAACCCACGCTCACCCCATTTGGAGGCGAACCCGAACAGCACGATAGCTCTATTTTCGATCACTCTTTTTTGATGCAGCCATTTGTTCGCGTTGAAGCGACTTTGCTTCCCTAACAATCCTCCTACAGTCGTGGCAACGCTTGGCAGTTGCATAGAGAGTGCCCTTTGCCTCTTCATAGTACCACTTTTGTTGAGCGCCTGTCCAAGTTTCCTCTGCGCCACAGTCGACGCATACAAAATCGATGTCGACGTACCAAAGTGGCGGAAGATCATAAGAATTGTTTTGGACTTGCTTCGAAGGATCGGCGGCAACGGCGTCACCTGGCATACCTTTAATGCACGATAATGTTCAGTGGCTAATTCGTTCATCCCAAAAGGATATCGAATCCGCCGCGTTTTCACACCTAGCCACTAAAATTGTCGAAGAACCAACTTTTGATTCATTGAAGTAATTTTGGCCGTGTGCAACCAGGAGAGAATCATCGAACCGACATTCGTATCAGACAGAGAACTGGCAGATTATCCCTTTATCGTCGTCGCCAAATGTAAAAAAGTGCCTGCAAGTTCTAACCATCAATACCAAGACAGCACCGAAAGTGTCGTCATCCAAGGCGAGTGGTACACACGACTACACATTCTCAGCGTTATTAAGGGGAATATTGAGACGGGTGAAGTCGACATGAAGAGGGAATTGGGCATCACATGGGAAAAGGATGGTACCGACCTCAGTAGTGGCACTTCAACGGAGCGACTTGGTGACGTGCATGATGTTTCAAAGCCTATCGGACCTTATTTTCCATGTGAGCTCAGGTATTTCTTTCGGTTGGAGGCGTATTGCAATCAGCCAGCGCCAAAGTCCACAGCGGGGATGGTCCAACTTGTGGCTACGGTAGCTGCTCTGTTGCTGCTAGGCCGATCCCGCAGGAGTAAGACGCTTTCCACAGTTGATGAGCTAACATGAATCCTGCCGAATTCGGTAATCTAGCTAACCGCATAACCTTGTTGAATCGCAGAAGCGTGTCGGAGGGAAGCGAAATCGTCAAATTGGATGGCCAGGAATCCAGCCTCAGTCCAACCTGTGGAATTGGTAGCTGCTAGGTTGCTGGCTAGGCCGATCCTGTAGGAGTACGACGCTTTCCACAGTTGAGCCAGCTGTTGCATCCTGCCGAATTCGGGAAGCTATCAGCTAGGCACAATCTTGTGGAAATCGCAGAAGCTTGTAGCAACCATGCCCAGGGTGACTACTATCCATACAAATGCGCAAAGGATCTTGATCCGACAGGATCAACAGGACAGATCGCTATGCATGATGCTGTGAGGCCGATAAACGTAGGAAAACCTTGTGTTAAAAGACCGTGGCAACGATAATCCCTATGCGCATAACTCAAATCGGCCAGATGAAGTTAGCACGAATAAGGAAATCGATATTCAGCCTAGTGCGGCAAGGCTAAGTCAATTAGTTTTCCCCTTTTGGTACTCGGTTATCGATTCTCTTGTCCTAGTTGCGACATTGTCGTTCGCGTGGTTAGTAACTTCCCATGAGTATTTTGGTATTAGTAGAATTTGGGAAGAGAAGGTTGCGTTCGTGATGACGCCCTGTGCTATTGCGGTTGTTTTCCTGATGTACTTCGCGAGATGGCGATCATTCGCTGGTTCAGTCTGGTGCTGTTTTTGTCTAATGTCTTTTTTTGCATTGATGGCGTACAACTTCATGCGATACAACTCAATTTAGGAACCATTCTGGGGTAATTCGTTGGGGTCAAACTCGTGATACGGGATTCAGTGTTGCGAATTCGCCGATTCAAACAGCTGCTGCTCGGAGCCTGCACAATGCGAATCTAGCAGCTAGGCACAATCTTGTGGAAATCGCAGAAGCATCTCGGAGGGAAGCAGACGTCGGCAAAATGGATGAGCGTAGCTGCGGCTAGATGCGAGCTGCTGGCGTTTCAGATCATGCAGCCCGGGTCATGTCAACTGTCATTCCATGGAACAACCGTACCGGGAGCAGACACATACAACCCAGCTCTGGCTCTCGTCGAGATTGGCGATCCTGCAAGATCTCAGCTAGACAAACTAAAGGATGACCGCCGACCGATTCGAGGAGTTGGATATTGGCGTTACTTCGTACCGCTACGACATGTATTACGGTACAGTGATGCCGTCGAGCAAATCCTTGAGAGAATACATGCGAAGCGACAGGACATTGGCAAATAAATCGGGTAAGGATCCCCTTGCCGGGCATCCTCCCCACACCACCGTACATGCGGGTCCGCATACGGCGGTTCAACGAAGCTGAGCAAGCTCTGCCCAGAGTGTCTTTAGGCTCGAGACCCTCGAGTTTACACCAAGCGTTCGTCATTCTGACTCCGCTTGCAATCGTTTTGGCCATCCGCCGAGGTCCTTTGCGGATCTCCCATTTCAATGGCTAGTCCCCGCCACCAACTCGCTCCGGTTTGACACGCCGGTGCTCCCGTGTTTACTCGGCTCCCAGCGAAAACCTTCATCTCCAAGCGGCTCGCCTGCCCATTCGACCAGCGAGATGGGGTAAATTAAGAATGTGTTTACCGGCGCCGTGCCGGAGAATTTATAGTTCGTCAGGGCAGCATTGATGTTGCGATTTTCACTACTCTCAATCTTACTTTTTGCTGGTTGCTCGGAATCTGCAAACTCTCGGTCTTTGAAACGGTTACGGATGCAGATTTCCGCTGTCAACGCCCTCATTGACGAACACAATCCATCAAACACAAGACTTGCGAGGAGTCTCAGTGCTGCTAGCGTGAAATCGAGTGGTTTCGATTTTTTGATCGGCAAGAGACTTGATCAGATGCCAGAACTGAACGGTCTTGTTGATGACATTGACGATATTCATAAAATTCAACTACCGATGACAGGCTTGCAGGAATGGTGTTCATCCCATGAAAGCGAAACAAAATACAAATCGATAGAAACCGATATTTGGGACTTGGGCAACGGCACGGAGTCGATGGACTTGCTTATACTTGCTACCATCGATGACGAGATTGTTTCGTGGCGCATGTTTGCACTTTGTCCATATTAAGCCATGACGAAATCGGGTAAGGATGCCCGTTGCCGGGCAACGTCTCAAGACATTCGAAGTATCTTCCGAATCCTCGCCTACATCCTCCTCTGCACCCGCCAGTCCAGCTCCCTAGTCAGCGGCCGTAGCAACCGCTCATGAATCGCAGCTTTCCCCTGCATCACTTCTGGCAAATAGAGCAGCTCCTCCTGAATGTCTGGCGCCAAGTTCAGCAAGCTCATAATCTGCGTCATCCTCGGCTGACTGATCCTGCCTAATTCCGCTAGCTGCTGGAAGCTTTCTACTTCTCCCGATTCAATCATCGATTGCATACGACTGGCCAGTGCCACTAGCTTTGCGATCCTGGGAATCCGACCAGATTCAGCAAGCTTGACCCTAGCGGCTTTGGCTGTATCGCGACGCTTGTGCACTTCCCCCTGGAATGCGACTTTGCGTTTTACTTTGATCATACGAGCACCTCTTCTGCTTTAGCGGCCAGTGTCTTAATTCCAGCTCGATGGAAAGAGACCGAAATAGCAACATCGTGTGGATCATACTCCACCCGCTCAACTAGCACTTCCATGAGTTTGCCTTTTTCCCGTTGCGACACGGATTTCCACAGGGTGTCAAAGTCATTGAACGCTGCTCTTATCTCTGCGTCCGCAAGTTCCGACGATTCCAACTGGCTCATTTGAATATTCAACTGATGGAGTTCCAATTCCGAATTCGCTGTTCGTTCGCTTAATTCTGCAAGGCGAGCAAGCGTTGGCTCATTTGGTTTCGGCATGGCTGCGATACGTTTGATCTCGGCATGATCGCGAGCTAATTGCTTTTCGTATTGCTTTTGTTGTTGCTGAAATTCTTTGAGACCGGTTCCAACCTTCTTACGAGATTGGCGTAGTACTTCCTGCATTAGACCATCATCTGTGGAAATGCATCGAATTTGATCGACGACTGCTGCTTCCAATTCTGCTGCCGGAAGTGCCTTCGACGGACAAGTATCCCAGCCACATTTGATGGCTTTGAGGCAAGTATAATAACGGTATCGCTTGCTTCCTCGACTCGACATCGTGTGGACCATGGCCTTGTTGCAGGCGCCACAGTAAAGCAAGCCCTTGAGCAAGGCGCCGTATTTATTATTGACGCCATTCCCCTTGCCGCGACTGTGCGACTTAAGCAGCTTCTGGACGGCGGAGAATGTCGTACTGTCCACAATGGCTTCGTGTTCTCCGTCGAATACTAGCTCCTTATGTTTGATTTTCCCAGCGTAGATCGGATTGGTGAGTAGCGTATGCAATGAGGCTTTGTCGAATGGCCGTCCACCACGTTGTGCCCCGCTGCTGGAGGTCCATGCCTTATTTAGCCAACCGCGCCCAACCACTTCCTTTAGAACCGGAGTTAGCGACTTGAGCGTCAGATACAATTCGTATATCGCTCGAACTTGCTGCGCCTCTTTCGCATTGATGACTAGCTTCGAATTCGGCGTCGATCGATCCACAACGTAGCCAAGAACCGGATGACCACCAGCCCATTTTCCTTTGCGCCGCTGGGCTGCGATCTTATCCCGGATCCGCTCTCCGATGATTTCGCGTTCGAACTGTGCAAAGGAGAGGAGGATGTTCAGCGTCAGGCGTCCCATGGAATGCGTCGTATTGAACTGCTGCGTCACCGATACAAATGAAGCGTTGAACTTATCGAATGTCTCCATGATTCTGGAAAAGTCCATTAAACTACGACTGAGTCGATCCACTTTGTAGACCACCACGCAGTCGACTTTGCCGGATTCGATATCTGCGAGCAACCGATTCAAGGCTGGTCGATCTAGGCTCCCACCGGAGAATCCGCCGTCATCGTACTGTTCTGGATTTCAGACCCAGCCTTCATTTTGTTGGCTCTTAATAAAGGCCTCGGCTGATTCCCGTTGTGCATGGAGGGAATTGAATTCTAGCTCGAGTCCCTCTTCACAGGATTTGCGAGTGTAGATCGCACAGCGGATTGCAGGCTTGCTGGTCGCCGTGGGAGTTTTGTTTGTTGACTTGATCATTTCGCGTCTCCGAGGTGGAAGAAGTGGAATCCGTTTACATGGGAGCCAGTAATACTCTTGGCAATCGCTGACAGAGACTTATACTTCTTGCCATCGAATTCAAAGCCATCGGCTAGAACGATGACTTGGATGATTCGGTCCTTGTAGACTCGTTGGATGCAGTTTGAGGTGGTGCCGTAATTCCGGGCGCGCTCAGAGCTTAGAATGAACGGTCAAGGAGACTTTCAGGATGAGCGCAAAGAGCACGAAGCAGGCATCGATAACACGAAGACAGTTCACGGATGAATTCAAACGGGACGCTGTTCAAATGCTGTTGGATGGACATTCAGGTCCTTCGATTGCAGAACGATTGGGACTGTCGAGTACTACTCTACTCTATCGATGGAAGAAGGAGCAGCTAGAAGTAAATGGTCCAATTGCAACTGCGTTGGACGCCCGGGTTATTCAGTTGGAAGCGGAACTTAGGCGTGTAGAACGGGAACGCGATATTTTAAAAAAAGCGTTGGCCATTTTCAGCCGAAGCGAATGAGTGACGTGGCTGCAGCTGCTGAGCAGATCAGTCTCGATGGTGGATTCCACATTGGCGATGTATGTCAATGTTTGTCAATTCCGCGGTCAACCTTCTATGAACATCGCCGAGAAGAGCTGACCTTGAATGAGACGCGAACAAAAGACATTACGCCGATGGTACTGGACATCTTTTGGAAACATCGTAAGCGATATGGAACTCGTCGAATCGTCCAAGAGCTTGCCGACAATGGACTCCTTATCGGGCGCAGAAGAATCGCAAACATAATGAAAGCACAGGGATTACACGCA
>JANMHA010000481.1:0-1969 GCA_031374925.1 Pirellula sp.
ACAATCGGTATCGGATTGACGATAATATTGACTGAATCAATGCGTTTACACACGCCATTATTCATTTCACGATAATATCTCTTAGGTGCAGTATCGGCTTGAATAACCAAATTGTAGAGCGTATCGCTGGTCAATTGGGTCTGTTTAGGCGTCCATTTGAAAGTAATATTCGGGAATAATATAGGCTCGTAGGAAAATGACTTAAAAATCACTTCCGTCCCCTTACACACCATCGTATCTTTTGGTAAAATGGTGGTATTGAAAGGCAATGAATCGACATACACTATTGCCGTGTCTTTGCGCGTACAACCCGATTGGGTTATCGTTGCAAAATATCGTGTAATCCGTTGCGGATTAACCGCTACACTCACTGCCGAATCGGACACTGAAAAATCACGGTCGGAACTCCATTTCACAGCTAATCCCACAGGTGTTGTCGCTGCTTTCAATCTTAAAGGTGTACCTCTACAAATGCGGATGGAATCAACCGTATCAATTCTCATGGTCAAATTAATACCTGTTATGATGACCGTATCTTTTGAAACGCATTTTCCTAAATTAGTAGCCGTTAAAATATAGGTATTGGCATTGGCTTGAACTGTTAAAGTAGGGTTCGGCACGTTCGGTTTATCCAAACCTACTGAGGGGGTCCAACTATAAGTCGTCGCTTCTTCGAGGGCACTGTTGCCTAAAGCGAGTTGAGTACCTACGCACAATGTCGCATCATTAATCCCATTTAAAACGGGCGGTTGATAAACATTGACTATAACACTATCCACTGAAGGAGCCGTGCAACCACCTGCACCACCCGTCACTGTCACATAATATTTAGTGTTCAAGGTCGGTGATACTGAGGGGTTACTGCCCGCTAACATACTCGGAGGTGTTGAAGTCCAAGTATAAACAGCAGTTGCATCGAAGCCCGTTTTCAATAAATTAAATGCACCGCCGATACAAACATTCGTATCCCGCGTTGGTTTCAGAGAAGTAATGACATCATACTTTGCCACTGTTCCGGGCGTGACTGTAATATTAAATGAATTGGTCAGCGTACCACTCGGCGTTGTAAGCGTCACCGTAAATCTATGGATTTCAATTAAACCCGTTGAATTAGTGGCTTTAAATTGAGCTATATTGCAATTTGTACAACTTAATTCAGATAAATGCCCCGATGGAGAAGTCCAAGTCCAAACAGCTCCTGAACTGGCTGGATAATTTTCACCTGCATTAAATGTCAATTCTTCGCCTTTACAAACCGTCATATCGGGCAATTGATTGACATTAAAAACACCGACTCTCACTGATTTAGGAACGACGCGGCAAGTGCCTTGAATCAATACATTGTAAACAGTAGATTGAGTCGGCGATGCTACTGGAGTAGCTGAAGTTGAATTGTTCAAACCACTCGCTGGTGACCACGTATAAGAGACACCACCTTTAGAAGACAATTGCGTTGTTCTACCCGGAAATAGAATCGTATCTCTTCCAGCAGCAAAATTACTGAGGGGGTCGCCCAGTGAATCTAATACACCAGGCGTCGTGCCACTAAAATTTAAGCGGACACCGTTAGTCCCAATCGAGCCTTTATAATCATTAAGCCAAACCAAATAATATTTCCCTTTTTGAACATCCATTCTTCTCACTACGCCATCTCCGAAACCTTGTTCGCAAGTATCAGTGACAATAATAGTATTTCCTAAAGTATTGACGTAAGAATCCATCAAACCCGTTGTTCTGCCAGGCGATGTTCTTTCTACGCCAAAACTACTTCGTACAGGCGCATTATTTTTAGCAAAAGTGCAAATGTCGTTGATATTATTAATCGGTCCATACACATTAAAATCAATATCCGAACTCGCAAACGTATCGCTTGGGCAATCCCCAAGCCTTCCCGTTTCCTAATTTCCTTTTTAAGAGGCAGGAGGTAAGAGCCGTCTTTTGTGTCGGGGAAGATCGATGTTCTCCAAGT
>JANMHA010000014.1:0-66691 GCA_031374925.1 Pirellula sp.
GTTTGGCAACTGCATAATGATCTACATGCAGAAACCTGATGCAACCCAAGTCGCAGGATTTGGGAAGTGGAAGGAGATGAATCGTTTCGTTAAGAAAGGCGAGAAGGGAATCGCAATCTTTGCGCCGATGGTTGGCAAGAAGAAAACGGACACGGATGCCAAGAAAGCATCAAGTTCAGATTCCAGCCAGGGTAGTTCAGAGACCCCTGATGCTACCAACGCAAACAAAGTGCTTTATGGCTTTCGAGTTGTTTACGTCTTTGATGTAAGCCAAACCGAAGGTCAAGAGCTTCCAGAGTTTGCTGCTCTCGGTGGCGATCCAGGTGACAAGATCGAACGATTGATTGAGATCTATCGCAGTCAAGGAGTTCTGTTGGAATTCGTTCCTTCGCTTCCTGGTTCAGCAAATGGAATGTCAGGCGGGGGCACTGTATCGATAGTTGAATCACTGCCTAAACCGCAGATGTTCTCAACGATGGTACATGAACTCGCACACGAGATGCTTCATTGGGGCGATCGTCGTGAAACAACTACCAAGATGGTTCGCGAGACGGAAGCCGAAGCCGTTGCATATGCAGTTTGTAGGTCGATTGGCCTTGAATGCTCAACTCGCGCTTCGGACTACATCCAGCTATGGACTGGCGACGAGAAGGTACTCATGCAATCGCTTGAGCAAATTCGTTCTGTCGCTTCAAAGATTCTTACGCAACTTCACTCTGTTCAATCCGAACAGGTCAACTCCGAATTAGTAAGGGAGGTGGCTCATGTTGCATAGAAATCGAACCTGGTCGCTTCAATCCATAGGAGGCCGTGAGCTACTTGCTTACAAGCTTTCGCATTTGACCTGGACTAGCTGTCAAGCCTTTGGGCTTGAAGGCTACATCTTTGCCAATGACTCGACTGGCCCCGATGGCGCTCAAGAGTACGCAGTACTCAAAGCGTCAAAGGATCTCAATCAGTTGGTTCAAATCGAGAGTGTCACTTTCTCGTGGTGCTCAGAGGAAAGGTCGCTTGAGTTGGTCAAGCAGACCTGTTTCGGAGACTTCGATCATCAACTGTTCGAAGAAATTGCTCGCAGCCGCTTTCAAACGGATGCGGAGCATGGGCGTTGCCCATTTTGCGTTTAGAACTTTAGGAGAAGAAACAATGAAAAGGTTTGTCCCGGTTCCCGGTGATCTGATCATCGTGGACTTTAGTGAATGGTACGCGCTCAAAGACGGCGATAAATTGCGAGTCTGTGAGAATTGCGAATGGATTGACGTTGGCGAGGAGCTTTATGTAGCACCTCGATCACAGGTAAACACGTTTTGGGGGCCGGACTACGGTCAGCCAGATGGAAGATCACCGGAAGTAATGAGTACATCCGGTGGTCCGTTCACAACCATCAAGATCAAGGATCTCGATGGATTGAAACTTGTTGGTGAAGAAACCGACACGTTTTGGTGCTGGATCGATAGACCGCGTGCAAAAGGCGGAATGGATCGTCATATCACTGTTGCGGTTTGGACGCTTCCAATACTTCCCGATTCGCATTACCGCGAAATGGTGAAGCACGGATGCCCAACTCATCGCGATAGAATTGAAGCCGAGAACAAGGGCGGCGAGGTGAAGTCATGAACGACAACGCTTTGCCTTCAAATGGTTCGGAAGATCCATTTTTGAGTACTCCTATTCGACTCGGATGCGTCCATTGTGACCGTCATGATTTTGATCATGTGGTAAGAATCCCAGAGAGTTGGTACGACGTCGCACCGGTTCCAGAATGGATCGGTGAAAAGTTGGTACTCGCTTGGGAAACGCATTTGGGAGTTTGTCCTGAATGCCACGAGCTTTTTGAACGCTGCGATGCCCCTGATCCTGGCCCGCCACCTTGGGACCAAACTGAGGAGGAGAAAGGCCCGGATTATCAACGACTTTTGAACGTGCATCCAATCGTTCGTCAGATCGTAAACCGAGATTGCCACGTTGGCTCGACGGCAAAGTCCGTTGTTCAACATGTGATTTCGAAGCTACGAAATGGAGTTGAAGCGCTTCGCGCAATGAGTCCATACGAACGACGCCGGTTGATTGATGACTGCCTTGTGCAGCATCAACACAACTTGAAGGAGTATGTCGAAGTCATGAGCGGATTCACCAGAACAACTGGAAAGGATACCGCAGACAAACTGCCGACATCGTTGTCTGGCAAGGAAGTCACCGCTTTGATGCGGAAGCACAAAGTGAAGATTGACTCGTTGGCATTTCGGCTGGGCACGTCTCAAAAACGGGTCCGCCAAATCAGGGATACTGGTCTCACTGATGTTCTGGCAATTCGCGACTGGATACAGGCCATAACCGGCGTGGATCCAGGACCTATTCCAGAGAAGTACCGAATCAACAAACTTCAGGAGGAGGGGAGCTGCTGCTTTTGTGGCTATCCGCTCTACAATGGAGATGAAGCGTTCGATTACGTTGGGGAAATGTTTTGCTCGACCAGCTGCGCTCGAAAGAGTAGGGGCTGGTAGAGAGTTTGAGCGATGATCTCGATCATTGCCCATTTGAAGGTTCAATTCGCTTGCGATGATGCACGCCAACTGGACCTCTTCTGCCGCTTACGACAAGTGATGGATTGAAGGAACGTTGCGTGTACCTCAAGGTCTGTGGTTCTTTCCCACATCCGTTTTACAAATCTAGTTCGCTTGTAAGTAATGGGCTACAATCACAGGCAGAATTTGTAAACACGTGTCTTTTAGGTGAGGTCACAACGTGCAAGCTGGCATATCCAATCAAGCAATGCTTCTCCGCCGCCATATGCTCGAACATAATGGTGACGAAATTGTACGACGCATGATCGAGTCTGAATTCGATAACCCCGTTGGAATCATTGTCGAAATGACCGACGACATTGGAAAATCCCTCGCCTACGCAGCCATGGAATCGGAAGGGATTCCGAAATATGAGATACCTGAACTTATCGCCAAACTCTCACACGATGCGATTCCGACATTTCTATGCGTCTTCCATTTCGAAGATGCCAAGCGACTAATCGCCCGAACCTCCGACTCCGCCGAAAAAAACTTTGACGCGCCAAGAAAGCCCGGTACTTCCATTGTTGTCGTCATCGCCGGTGGCGGAAACACGTATGCCCATGTCCCTTTGAGCTGAGCCCAATTCCATGCCTCGCAACGGTTTGACACGCGTTTGACACGCCCGTGCGCGTGCCTGCGAAATTTCGGATGTTTCGGCCAGTAAAAGCTGACGTGACTGAGCCGCGTTAGTTACTGAACCATTCCGATCAAGTCAGGAGGTCATTGAAGCAGCAAAATCCGCCTGCCTCCTGATTTTACCACATCGGCAAGGTCTTTCGGCCCTCATCGAATCGGGCCTCTTTGCAGCTTTACTCGTTCCACTCGCAAAGGCTCCACCTTGCTTTCGATGTGATGGCTTGTGGGCCAACCAGCGGATGAACCGTTGGGGCAACTCAGCAAGGAAAGAAATGGAAGCAAATACTATTGAAAACACATTCATTCGAGAGGTTCGAGTCAACTACCTATCAACTAACACTGAGAAGTTCAGTATTCGCGGGCCCGACGATGTAGCTCGATTCTTCCGTCAACATGCAGTCGATAATAGTCGAGAGCAGTTCATGGGATTGTTTCTAAACGGAAACCATGATGTGGCTGCATACTCGCTCATCTCGATTGGCAACGAAAACTCGGCACCCGTTCAGCCATCAGTCTTATTCCAGCGAGCTATACTTGCCGGAAGCGTTTCAATTGCTGTGGCACACAATCACCCTAGCAACAACCTTCAACCAAGTAGCGAAGATCTGCGATTGACTCGACGATTGTTTCAAGCGGCTTATTTGCTTGGCATAAAGTTGCTTGATCACGTGATCGTTTCTGACACAACAGAAATATCGCTGAAAGAAACGCATGGCTCGATTTTTCGGGCTGAGTGTACGGATCCATGCACATGTGCATGGAAGAATCTAAAGCAGTAAATGCTCGCCGATAGTGGGCTCCATTGGGATAAAGCCCAAGCGTGCTTTTAAGCACCGAGTGACTGTCGGTGAGTCTCAGTACTATTCTTCGATTTATCACGGCAGTTCCCGTGGAAATTAGTTTGCAATGCGGTTCAAACTACTTTCTTGAGCCTGTTTTAGCCGTTTCTTGGCATCCTTGAGCTCAAGCCGTTTCTGGTCAAGCTGGCTCTCGCGGAACTCAATGTTTCGTTCACGTTCGGCAATTTCTTGCTTGAGTGCTTCGAGCAGTTTTGACTTTGGGATTTTCATGGGTCGTATGATAATTAATCATTCGACGTTCTCCAACCGGAAATCCATTATTTGCGATTCTGCGAACAACCTAAGCGAGAATCATTGGGGTAGGAATGAACGGATGGTAACCGAGATTCGTCTGCCTTGAGCGCGTGCTGTCTTGGTAATCTCATGTGTCCAGGCTCGGTTGGTGCTCAATGGCATAACGAACACTTTCGAGTCGTACGATTCAAAGTCAATCATTCCGGTTCCCCCATGTGGCCGCAGTCGAAACGTTCTGGTTTCGCCGAATGAGATCGTGACGATTGGCGTATCTGGTACGAGGTTCGCAATACTGTCTCGATGCTTTCCGATGTAGTGTCCCTTTGATCCGTCGTACCAGTTCAGCAGCAATCCGTTTAGCTTCGGATGGATTGACCGGCTCCATTCGAGCAATGGAAGAAGTAGAGGGGGAACGGGAAGAGCTCGATTCGATTGACCACTATAGAGATAGTCTTTGCCATAAGCCTGTTGCCAACGCGGCGTCATGACCTTTTTCCCGTGCATCATGATCTCGGTATATGCGTCTGGATGCAAATTCCATACTTCTTCAAACTGGTTCCGATTTATTCGAAGGTGGTCGGGCAAGTCAGTTGAGAATATCGAGTGTTCGTCATCCAAGCGATGGCGTTCGAGACTCGGCGTATCCTGAAGGCTTTGAGTTAGCATGGGAGTCGTTGACCTTGAAGCAGTGTTCGAATGGTGGTTGACGATGCAAAACGATGGCAGAATTCTACGCGGATAGACTGTGTTAGCCAAAGTCTTCGATGACTGAAAAGTGTTCAATGCCATCGAATGGCAACTAATGGCAATGCCTTCTAGCATTGTCTGCAACATCGATTTTTGTTCGCCCAACGGTCGCCAAATTCAATCCATGCTTGCAAAAAACGAGTGCTCACTCGACAAAAAATCCTCCGATCACTCCTGACAGCCGTCGATCGGCCAGTGAATCGACTTGAGCTGATGAAGTCGTCGTTTTTGCTTCGGCACGAGTCCAAGACTCAAGGGCGGCGCTTCGTTCTACTACTATCTGCCGTATCACTATGGCCCGTTCTCGTTTTCGCTTTACCAAGAGATGGGAAAACTCCAAGATCAAGGGTTCGTCAAAAAAAACAGATGGCAGTCGACACTCGAATCAGAAGCGGTCGCAGTCGAAAGCGTTACCGATCTCGTAAAATCGAAGCCTTCCGTTCTCGTTTGCATGGAGGCAAAGCCTCAGTATTGCCATCGGAGCCAGTTAGCAAAGGTTGTTTCAAATCGTTCGCGACTTCAGGTTACGCACCTGACATACACAATCAGTTCGTGAATCAATCAGGATTCTGGGTCGCTACTACATATTGAACGAACGCCCTCAAGACGGCTTGTTTTAAGTATTGGCCCGTTAACTTTCACAAGCCGCTGTGGTAATTTTCGCAGAAAACACTTCAGGTGGGTCGTCGTCGAAAGGACCAAGGCGCTCATGCCAAAGGTCGCTATCGGGAAAGCGCAATTCTCGCGGCAATCCCATGCGGGAGACAACGGCTTGCAAAAAAGCGATCTGCCAGATTTCCGTTAGTTCTTTTTCTAAATCTTCATTGAATATCCGATAGGCATTGGAATAGACCTCGGCAGCAAAGCGGGAAGACCACGTATTCGCCATCGGCGGCGTGCTTCCCAGTAGATCGTCTAGGTTTGAACTAACAGTCATCGTCAACCTGCCTCCCAAGATAGACCTGAAAAACATGCCAACGCGCTACCATTGTTGGCGACGACACAAATGTACGTACCTGGTACTTACCTGTCAAGCTGACTATGCATCCTGCTTTGGCTTTTTTACCAAAACCAGTTCGGGCAACTTTGCTTTCTTCCAATGTTTTACGGATTCTCCATTGGACATTTTATGCGAAAAACAAAACTGCCCGATCTTTGAATTACCTGATAGCATTACGCCCAATGTTGCATGGGTTTTTTCCGGGCAAACACATTGAAAGCAACAGGCGAGGTATTTCGCTCGTAGATTGATCTCCTTTACGAAACTTTGTCGCTGGTACAAGTCTTCAAACAATTCCACGTTGGAACTTTTGCCGACATTGGATAGCCAATTCCTGAAGATCTCCTCGAGTTCTTCCAGCGACAGTTCTTTTCGCAAAATGTCAAAATACCCAAAGAACTCGATCGAATTCATGCCTGTGGCAACTTTATTGATTGCATGCAACTTTGCCATGTCCTGCGTCGAAGAGGACGGTACTGAATCAAGAAGTCCTACATTCGAGCCAGTTGAAATCGCGTCTTCTTGCGTTGACGAAGCATCCGCTTCCATCGCGGTTACAGATCCGTACTGACTTTCAGGAAGGGTTGCCAATACCAAGCGAGGAAGCGAATCCGAACGAGCATGCTCAACTGGTTTCCCCTTTTTGTCGTGTTGAATAAAGAATTCACCGTTCGGTGAATTCTTCGACTCTTTGACCAGAAGGTTCCCAACTCCTTTGCACGGCTTCTTTCGAGCGATTGTCTTTGGGCAAGAAAACCCAAGACCAAGTCGTCTCGCACAAGAATTAAGTCTACCAGCGAGTTGGTTCTTGCCTGCAAGTTGATCGGAATATCCATTGAAGTCTGAAAAAGTGCCTCCCTCAGTTGAAAACGAGTTGAGCCATAACTGAAACTGATTTTGCAGTTCCGATTTGGTTAACAAGCCAAACGCTCTGTCAAAATAGGCGAAAAACTCATTCGCATGGAGTTTTGACAGTTGATCTGGAGTGATTTGAGGGTAATACCCATTAGAAGTACGTGTAATAGCTGCATTTAGCCAGTCATCGCTCTCCCCGCTTCTTATCGCTTCACACAGGTTAAGGAGTTTTTCTCCACATGGCATCGAAAGAATTTCATTTCTGTTATTTTCGATTACGGAAAAGCAATCCTGAATCAACTTTTCACGCTCTGGATTTGGCTTGTTATCCTTTGAAAGCATAGTGGGACTATGCCATACGCCTCCACTGTTCTCAATTTCAGCCCAGGCCTCTCCAAGCTCCGCTAAGTACCATGGGCCACAAATAAAAGTAGGGCGACTATAGGCAAGAGCCCCGGGTTGCTGCGTTTTTTCTCCTCTAGAAAGCGCGTCGTCATCTCTCAGCCAAATTTCACGGTTTGCCAAAAAAGATGCATAGGTTGATACATCAGGGGCCACAGGTGTTCGGTTGAGCAAATGCTCACAATAACGTATCGCAAAAGACTCAACACTGATTGCATCTGGACTAAAAGGAACAAAAACTTCACGAGGCATGTTGTGCCAATTTTTGTGATCTGTAACCGAACTGCAAAGTTCCAAAAACTGTTGGTCAACCATTTGTTGTGCGAGTATCCAAGGAAACTGAGACGAAAGAAACGGTTCTGCCCATTCGGCATAAATCTTCTTCAATGCCAAGAATGCAATCTGATTGATCCCCGAGAAGTGATTGAGCGAGAGAGACTTTATCGTTAACCGTCCTTGATTGGGGTCTCTCAATACGCATCCAAGGAACACGTATTCGACAAGGATTTGCTTTGGCTCATATTCCCTATTTCTACCCGCCACGGAGTTGATATAGTCAACCGCCTTTCTCTCCTCATCGGTTAGATAATTCGCGTCCAATGCCGGGGGCAATGGCAAATGGATTTCTTGAGACCGAAGCTCGGCGATTTCGCTTGGCATCGGTGTATCTGGCCTTTCCGTTCTCAAAGCCGAGTTACTCATATACTCTCGCTTTTTTGCAATTTGCCGTTCTCGATTGATTCGTACATTTTTCAAGCACCAGTTCGGCGTGATTGGCTTACTTTCAGGATTTTAAATCTACACGATCGGTTCAAGCCGAAGTGCATTCGGAGTAGTATCATGGGTCTGGGTTTATCTTCGATTCTACACAATCAGGGTGAGTTCTAGAATTGCGATGGGTTCGTTTCAGTCAACCATCCCTGCTAGCCTGTCCGCTTGTTCAAAGAAGGCATTCTTCTCAAGCACTCCAGCAGTTCTTGTAGCGGCACTAAGATCTTCGCCATCCAGTAGCGATTGCAAGGTCTCGGCGAATAAGTCCATTGCATGTACGGTACATGCTATCTCGCGGGAGGCCATTGAATCGGTGTTCTTTGGCAAATCAGCAACTAGTACAGAAACGGCAGGACCATCGGGCAACTCAGTGGGTGCCGAAATCTGGATTTTACGGGTGCGTACTGTTGCGTTGACTATGTTCATTGCTTTGCCAATTTATTGCTCCATGTTGCTCGTCGAAACTCGTCCATTCTACCTCATGTACGAGGGACAGGCGAACTGAGTTTTTGTGACGCAATCCAGTTCTTTTTCCTCTTGCCGAGCGAAAAACTATCATGCACCATAAAGGACGTTATGGTTCACTAAACAGGGTATGGACAGACGCAAAAAGGCTCCCGAAAAGCAGCTCATCCTGCGTGAAACACAGCCTACTCCGGCCAAGATTGCGCCGTCGCTGGGTTCCGTCGCTCCTATTCTGATCAAGCGTGCTGGAGCCAAAGCCACAAAACGGTTTTACGAGTTCTTCACCGCGAATATTCGGAATCGAAATACGCGAGAAGCGTACTATCGAGCCCTAACGGACTTTTTTGCATGGTGCGACCAGAAAAATCTTTCAATCGACGATCTCGAACCGATTGTGATTGCCGCGTATGTCGAGCATCTCGGCACGGTTTACACAAAGCCGACAGTCAAGCAACACTTGGCAGCCATTCGAATGTGCCTCGATTGGCTTGTTGTTGGTCAAGTGATTCCGATGAATCCATCTTCGTCGGTTCGCGGTCCAAAGTATGTCGTGAAGAAAGGCAAAACGCCGGTACTCACGGCTGACGAGGCCCGGCAGCTTCTCGACAGCATCGATACATCAACAGCAATCGGGCTTCGCGACCGCGCCCTAATCGCTGTCATGCTCTTCACCTTTGCTCGAATCAGTGCCGTTGTTGGTATGTCGGTTGACGACTACTACCAAATGGGAAAGCGATCGTGGATCAGACTTCATGAGAAAGGCGGCAAGCATCATGAGGTTCCCACACACCATACGGCCGAAGAATACCTCGATGCATATCTCAAGGCAGCGGCGATTGAACACGAGAAAGACTCTCCCCTATTCCTGACCGCAGTTGGAAAAACTGGATTGTTGACGCGGAACCGCTTGTCGCGACACGACGCACTTCGGATGATCAAACGGCGATCGATCGCGGCTGGGCTTTCCCATAAAGTCTGTTGCCACACTTTTCGAGCCACGGGCATTACGGCTTATTTGGAGAACGGTGGAACGGTCGAGAATGCGCAGGCGATTGCGGCACATGAGAGTCCGAGAACGACGAAGCTCTACGACAGGACTAGCGATGAGATTACGTTGGATGAGATTGAACGCATTCGAATCTAGAAGAGGCGTAATGAGAAGCCAACGGGAATTAGAGAGTCTTAATCATCCGTATCGAAACTGGCTCGCCGAGCTCTACCTGATAAGCTGAATATTGGTGTCGAAAATAGAAATTCGCTGCATTGAGCGTTGAGCAGAGATGTACGGTTGTTGCTTTCACGCGAATCCACTGCTCCAGCGACCGAAGCAGTCCAGATCCTACCCCTATTCCAAGTCTATCTGGTCGAATGTAGCACAGCAAAACTTCCCCAAATTCATTCCCTTGCTCCCACCGAGACAGCCCTACTCCAACTAGCGCCCCAGATTGCGACTCCTCGCAAACTATCATGTGATTATTATGATCCCTCATCCAGAGAGATGTATTGCGGTCAGTCTTATTACTAAGCCATCGTTCCATCCCATCATCGCTCAACCGGTAGGCTGGGCCGCAGATCTGCACAATTGACGCTCTGATAATTTCTGTAACTTGACTTACATCGCTCAGTCTTGCTTCGCGAAACCTGTATTCTAAACCTTTCGTTGCCATAAAGAGAATCGAAATGAATGACTATGCTCAACCGCTGACTCTCCCGGAGAACTGAGATTCTCTCCATGCGAGTGAGTTACACGAACTTTCTCCGAAAAAATCTCGGCAAACTCTCTCGTCGCTAATATTGCTTCAACTTCACTTGACCGAGGGAAGTACGCATTGACCGATCGCGTAATACCATCCTCTCCACAAATCCATGACAACGCTACATACCCGTTTGGATTTAACCAATTGACTATTCGATCAGCGAGAGCTTCGAGCTCCATAATATCTTTCACGTAATGCAAGAATGCCAAAGCGGTCACAACATCGAAACGCGTGCTCGGAACAAAGTCGAAAACATCCGTCGACATAAGGTGGAGAGTTCCGTTTTCTCCGTCGAGCGGCACAGCTATTGCGCGATATGTATCAATAGGAAGTGCTACACCACCGATGCCCTTCCCTTCATCATCAATCGGTATAACGTGAACATCGATTCCTAGAACGTTATGCCCATGCTCTGCTATAAATTTCGCAATCAATCCGGTACCAGTTCCGATATCGAGCACGCTCGACCTCTGCCCCAATTTCTCGAGTAAGGATAAAACAAGTTTGTGGGCGTGAATGTCAACCGGGTCATTGTCAACTGCCTGCAATAGATCGCATTTATTCTCGATATGATCCATTTCCATCCTTGGGTAAGCCTATTCCAACATAATATAAAGCTTCTTCGTTTCGACCGTCGATTTTGAGATACTCCGACAATTCCCTATCGCGTAGTGCAGGTGTCATGCATGCGCCAAGTTCAATACTGTGGGCTGCAAGAATCAGGTATTGAGCAAGTTCACCAACGCCAACTAGCAAGTTCATATATGCTCGAGAGGATCGGTATCGACGTTGGTATTCCTCGTATCTTGCTGTCAGGAATAACGAGAAGGCGTTGTCATAACCCATTGGTTGTCCCCAAATTGCATGCACGACTTGCTCGTCAAAATCTCCAAGTTCAACCAGATCAATTTGATTGGATCGAGGACTGTAACGATAGATACCAGGAGGAATGTTTTCAACGAGCCGAATGACACAATAAACTCTAAAGGGTACTAAGTCAGAGTGTGACATAAAACATGATTCGTCATCCTGACTTTCAAGATTCTTCAGCAGTCGGGCGGTGCCAGTACTCAATACAAAACTTAACGCCTCTTGAGTGACTTGATTCGCTTCAAATTCTCGAACAGTGCGTCTCTTATGCAAGAGACCACTGAGTCGTATAAATCGGGAAGTTGGCCGTGGGAGAACAATTGACTCCAAGTTTTGCGCATGGATAGGTGTTGTTGGTTCTCCATGTTGAAAAAAACGAGTAATTGCATTATCGCGAATGGCATCCGGGTTTAGTCGGCCATTACTTGAATCATACTCGAGATACCGTGATGCTCTCGCAATTCTATGGAAAATCCAAGGCTCAAACCACCCAACTGAATCCCATTTCAATTGCGGAGGCCGATCTTTGACTAAGACTTCGTGTTGCAACAGGTCACGGACTTTATCGTCTGTGTCAGTAACCCCGCCTGATTCAAGCATTTGTCGCAGACAGATCTCTTCAATTCCATTTGACGCAGCAAGAAAAATATCGAAAAAAGCGACACCTCGCATATAAATGCGAAGCTGGTCGTTGATTGGGATGCAAAAAGCTATCGCCTCAGTCTCTGCCGCCGGTATGGCCCTAATCGCGATGCAATTCGAATTGAAGTATAGCATCATTGGATGAACACAGAATGGATTTGCAGCTCATTCTCAGGTTTGATTGCAAGCAGATCATCCATCGCCCGCTCTCGCATTCCGTGTGTTACAAAATAGTTTATGTTGAGCGAGTTCAGAACTATTCTGCAAGTGCCGAGCAAATGCCCAGAATCCATAAGGATGGCACGGTGCGAACGTGGATCTCGATAGCGCCACTGTGCGCGTTCCACAACGCTAGTTAGTACGAGGACACAGTACGGCTCGAACTTAATTCGGTCTTCGAAGTCCCAAAAGCACTTCCTCAAGGTCTCAACGAATTCATAATCGTTCTCGATCGATTTAAGTCGATGCAAACCATGCTGTTTAACTGAATAGTGAAAAACTCCAGTTCCCAACAAAGAATTATTGCCCAATAAGACATAACACTCCGTAGGGTGCCTCGCTCCACCAGACGGCGAAGATTTCATGAGAAAATCGCCCTGCCCCTGCCAATGAAAGCTCCCTCGAGTTCCAAATACCTCGAAAAGTAGCGTCGAAAGAGCTGTATCATCTAAACCACAATATCCTCTAGTTGAAGTTCCAGAGATACAGCAACTCAGCTCAATTTCCTCGTCAAGCAACGCAGGGACCGCAAGAGGTACATACCGTGAATCCGCGTAATCTTTAAAGCACGGCGGTGGATCCGATTCAGTGCGATAGGATTCCATCAGCGCGAAATCTGGTGCTCGAAAATCGGGCAGCGCGTAATTTAGAAATGGATAATTTCTTGTCGTTGCGTGAAGATAGTATGCTTCAAGCCAGTTGTATTTTTCCCATCGCTCTCGTTCTGATTGGCTTGAAACTTCATCACTATTCTTTACATCAACTAGCAAATTTGCTTTCAATAATATTTCGAACAAATATTGCGATTGATCTTCCGATAACGTCAACAAGTGGCAAAACCTTTGGCAAAGCGTACTTCTGCAATTAGGCAATATGCACTTACATAGAGCTTGTAGTGTCGTCGTCTCTAGGTAGAGCCCAGTTTTACATAAGTAGTTTCTTGCTTCTAGCTGACTTGATGAGTCTGGTTTTGGACGTACGGACAGAAATTGAGTGCAGCAATACTCGGTAGGCTCGCCCAATTTTGCCTCACTTGAGTCCTTCACTAGGCAGCTTTAGTCCAAAGTTGCTCGCGAGCTTGTGCCTTAATTGCGGGTAGCTTCCCGTTTCCTCCACCGCCCTGAATTAGCGCTGGTGCTTGGACTGGAACGAATTCGATCGTGATACCGGCATTCTTAAGAGAGCTCGCTGCCATTTCTGTAGATTGATCTTGCGCGTTCTGCGTTGAAAACTCGTTTTGATTGGTTTGCTTTGTGGCGACTATTGGATTTACCATATTGTCCTCCTAAAAAGGGATTTGGGATCCTCTACCATCGATTTTATTGCTACACAAGGAAATTCGAACAACAACAATAACTCTCGATTACGCGTCAAACATACTATTGTTAACCCCTTGAATGGAATGAAAAACTGCTACGAACTAGTGGTCTGAAGGATTGCCACCTGGACCTCTCCCGCAACATCTAGCCGCTGATTGACTCCCAATCCGCAAGTTGCCCATCCATTCTTCCGACAGCTAATGCAATCGCAATCCGGCCTGCGCAAAGGCCATTGAATCGGAGCTGCTCGGACCCGTGGAAAGTATTATCGAATCACTCCTAATTATCGCAACCTCCCTCGTTACGCTGGGAGCGATCATTCTCGTTCACGAACTGGGTCACTTTGCTGCTGCAAAGTTAGTGGGGATCAAGGTCATCACCTTCTCAGTAGGATTTGGAAGGCGACTTTGGCAGAGGAAAATCGGGGAGACCACATTCTGTCTGTCAATGATACCGCTTGGCGGATACGTATTGCCAGCAAGCGGGCCACGAGCAAACGTGCCAAAGGACCATCAGTCACCAAAAATCCTGCATACGATCGGAAGCTTTAGCGCTGAAGAACTTCGAGAGCTCGAAACGAGTTCAACGGCAACCAGTGGAACGCTCGCTCAAGCAGGCTTTTTTGCTAAGCTGTTTTTTTACATGAATGGCCTTATCTTCAACGTGATCTTAGCCGTCGCTGTTATTTTTGTTCAGTTCTACTTTTTCGTTGAAGCAAGGGAGAAATCGCCAAACTTTGAAATCGCAACTGTCTTCAAGAACTCGCCTGCGGCAAGTGCGGGACTGCGATCTGGTGATAGACTGCAAACAGTCAACGGAGTTCGAGTTGAGAGTTGGATCGCCTTCTATAAAGCTTGGTTTGATGCAGGAGTATCATCACCGATCACCATAACGGTAATGCGAGGTTCAGAGCAGGTACGCGCTAACTACGTTCCTGGCCAACGCATGGACGCTCGCAAAGGGAATGAGAGGCCAGACATTGGATTTTCCGCAGCACTAATACCGAGAAAGCAAGGGATCGTTGAATGTGCATGGCTTGCAACCAAAACTTTCTTTGAGTTGATGGTCGAGATCCCGAAAGCTCTTCTGCCATCAAGCCCAGACACGAAAGACAAAGCAACTGAGTCGGATGGTAGTTCGCTGGGGTTCTTTGGCGGAATGGTTCAATTGGGGGTTATTGCTTCCGCAAACTTTGAATCGTTTGCCTTCCTCTTCCTTGTGACTTCGGTTGCGGTGGTGCTGCTAAATGCACTGCCGCTTCCAGCCTGTGATGGATCGCAGGTGATGATCCTTGTGCTTGAAAAAATATACGGAAAGGAATTCTCCTTCCTGGTCAAAGAGCGGATTTCTTGCGCTGGGTTACTCTTGGGATTTGGTTTAATGGCGGCATCGATTGTAGGGGATGCGGTTGAGGTGATGGGACGCTGGCTCAGTTAGCAATAAAGTGTAAGGTAGTAACTCTGATGGACATCAAAACAAAAAGCAGGCCCTCGATTTTCACGACCGCAATAACTCTAGCGATAGTTGTTGGTTCGATCTACCTCAACAAGGAGTGGATAATTGAGCGATCAAACAATGGAGTGATACATTTCTACCGCTCTGGAGATGGCCTCTACTGCGCCGAGAAAGATTACAACGATGCAAAGGCTCGTGACGAACAACGCCAGCTAAACGGTACCGCTGATAACTGGTACGAGCCCTGCTATCATGGCGCACTTAAACAGGGCTGGAAGCCTTAAAGCAGAGCAATATTCAAAGTTCTCTTTCGGTCTCAAAAGCGAACGTGCGTTTCAGGTACTCGTCGAATCGTTGGATGCGGCTATCGAAAAACATAAGACCCAAGGTAATTGCAATCGAGGACATAATCGCTACTGTCCCGATTCCGGACATAAAGAAGTTCGCGTAGCAGAAGGCAGTATAGGCACCAGCGATCAGAATCAGATTTGCTCCGACTACCAAAATCACGGTAAGGCGTTTCGGTTTCCATAGCAGAAAGAACAGAGGCAGAAGCGATAAGAAGACAATCACAGCGGCTTCGTCGCTTTCATTCAAACGCCAGATCCAGTTACGCTGAAGCATGTTACTGATAACGGTCGCATGTACTTCAGCACCAAAGAGCCAGCCATCACCGACAGGAACTCTTAACTCATCGGAGTTCCTCGCCCCTTTTCCAAATTGAAGGCTATGATAGCCGAGCACAACGACTTTACCCTGAATGCGGTCTTTGGCTGCTTGAATGTCCCCCTTGATGAGATCCGCAATCGAAATCCATGCCACCGATTTGCTGGAGCCATAGAAGTTGATTAGCGAGTTGGCGGAGGGTGATTCCAATTCGTACTTCGCCAGTTCAATCAGAGGTCTGGCTAACTCTACGTGCCGGTACAACGCTTCTTTTTCGTCGGCGGTGCTAGCGCTAGTTACGACATGTTCTTCAAATGAATTACTCCTGACATTTGGATTTCCCAGGTAATAGTAGATCCCAAAATTTCCATGCACAAACATATTGAGTTCGGACTTGGCAGCCTTTCTGAAGAGTTCTGCTGATGGGAAGACTTCGCCAGATTCATTCCTTGCTGACTTCCCAGTCCAGATCGTAGCTGGCATTTTTGAAATTGCAGAAGCGATGCGTTCATCGGACGGTGGATCAATTGCTCGGTCATCGGGAAATTTCACATCTAGAACGAGTAACCGAGGCTTTGCTTCTTCGATTCGCTCGAGCGCAGTCGCGATATCTTTTCTCGGAAGGGGATACTTCAACGAGGCATCAAGCAGGTTGTACGAGCGATCATCGATTGAGACCAAAATAACTTGGTCAGTCGCCTTGATTGACCCACGCCACTGAAAGAAGGTGGTTAGTGATTCGAGATCGAAGCGTGTATTCCAGGAAGAGAAAATAAGGTAGGAAGTTAGAAGGACTCCGCAAATCAGCGGCACACCAAAGAATCCGGTCGAAAGGAGGCTTCTTTGGATTCGTCGAAGTGTCTGTTTAGTCTCTTTCGAGACCTTAATTTTCATTTGTTGGTGTAGGAAAAAACAGACGTCATTTCAGATAGTTCGCATGTACGGAGGGATGTTGCAATGACGAATTTGGGAGGTTTGGGGGTGAATCGAGCGTCAGATCGTAATGCTCGCTACAAGACACGCCGAATATTGCTTTAAGTATGCGAAACTCACCTACTCAATTTGCCTTGCATTTGAAAAACCCAGAACGGGGATCTTCTCTGATTGAGTATGCTTTGTTGTGCGCGTTGATCGCAGTTGTATCGATTGTGGCGGTGAAGCAACTGAGTCTAACAATCAAATCCTCAATTAAAAACTCGGCAGACGCGATTGATGGTGCTGGGGTAGTTGAAACATATTAGCGTTTCAAGTTTTTCGAGATCGCCTCCAAGCTGCCAAGGCTCCAGTACCAAGTGCGATAAAAGAAAGTACAAGGGACGATGGTTCAGGGACTGCCGTTACTGAATGTGAATCTAGGAATCCCCTAACTTCTGGAGCAAGCAAATTGAGAAATTCAGATGTGGACCCACCGACAGAGCTACTTGCTGCCCGGCCTAGTCCAACCAATTCTCCGTTTTGATTAAATATTCCTCCACCAGAATCTCCGTTTGTCAGCCTTAAATGAGTTGGATTTGACAGTTCATCAAAAAACAAAGCATTTTGGTAAAGAAGAGGACTACCGCCAAGCAGCGGTGGGAAATTATTCGCTAATGATTGGCCAGCACGTAGGTTGCCATCCTGCGATAAATAACCGATATCGGGAGATCCTGACCTTCCATAACCGGTAAGCCAAACCGATTCATTTGCAGCCGGTCTCGATTGACCAAAAACAATATCTTTCGAGATAGGAACAGGAATATCAAATGTGATTACCGCAAAATCGACTGCACTATTTGGGTGCAAGAAGATTGAGGCCGGGTTGTAGACGTTCCCAGAATTGTAGTTGGCTCCAGTAACCGCAGCATAGGATATACCTGAACTAAAGCCTGGCGAAAACTGGTGAGCTGTTGAAATCGCCGTATAAGGGTTTACAAACACCAGTGATGAATAAACCGTTTGTGTACCAGACTGATATCGCAAAGCTCCAACGTTCCCACCGTTTTCAACGCTATATCCAGCTCCATTGTCCCTAGCTCTTTGGTCAGCATCTGGGTCAAACGAGATAACGATCCCCGCATCAGCCTTCTTCTCGTCAACGCCACCGAAACCACTAAGCCCAAGACCTGCTCCCATCATCGCAGCTCCTAAGCCAACCTTGCGTGCAGACTCTCCCAAAAATCCACGCCACGTTCTCTCAGGTAGATTTGCTGAGAGCGCGTGGTCATTAAGATGCGCCGTTCGATTGCCAAAAGAATCGTTTGCGTTTGTGGTCTCGGTTGGAGCGAACTGATTTGAATTCCTACTGACGTTTTGCATGGTCCTCTCATGGCTTTAGCCGCATTCTGGATGCGACCAGTTGTTCATTTGATGTGGAAGGTTAGCACTGTCCAGGGCGGTAATAAACCGGTTTGATATAGGCCAAGAATCGCAATCAAATCTGAGATTTCCGCGTTTTCGACTCCAAATTGGGGTGCGAAACGCAACGATTCAGGATGTTTTTATTCGATTCCGTCAATACGTGACTCAAAGTCTACAGTCGGGGTGACGCAAAAGCCACATCCTTCTTGGATGACAAACGAGGAGAAAATCCAAAAGGAGTTCGGCGATCGACTCCGATCCATCCGAGAAAGCAAAGGCATTTCCCAAGAGAAACTAGCCCTCGACGCAAATATGGATCGCAGCTACGTCAATTCGGTTGAGAACGGAAAACGCAACATTTCGCTGGCGAATATTGTCAAAATCGCAACCGCACTCGACCAATCTGCTTGTGATTTCTTCGCTCCATGAGGCTGTCTGGCAACATCCCAGCAGCATGGCAAATCCCGCAGCCAAGTCCCCGTCGGAACAACCCAAAATTTCCGTGAAAATCTTTTTCCCTGATACCGAAGCACTGTGACTCAACGGCGACAGACGCCGTGACCCAAACGCGACATGCTCTTCTTCATGACCCGTGAAGAAAAGATCCAACGCGACTTCGGAGCCAAGCTCAGGCAGCTCCGCCAAGAAAAGGGACTCTCGCAAGAGAAAGTCGCCCTCGACGCTGGCATGGATCGCACGTACGTAAACTCCGTCGAAAACGGCAAACGCAACATCTCGCTATGCAATATCGTCCGGCTTGCGAAAGCGTTGGGGACGACGGCGAAAGACTTCTTTTGAATTCGTTGGGAGATCGCAACAACTCAAGGCAGCATTGAAAGTCCATTAGATGCAAACAGCTTCAGAATACCAATTTGACCACGTCATGCGGGAAGCCGGAGTGAAAGTTTCGGCGGTTCCGGTTTCAAAAATACCAACGCCAGATCGCATAATCACGTTGGGTGAAACGGAGCTTTACGTTGAGATAAAGGGAAGCCAACCAAACGAATTCGAGAAAGACAAAACTATCAGGCGCGAAAACTTCGGCTCTTGGGGGGCAGGTGAGGGAGAAAGTGTTCTAACACCGAACAATCGGCTGCGGTGGACTGGGTGGGCGGAACATTTTCGCAAATCTATTGCGCAGCTGAGCACTTCGGCAACTGAAAACTCACCAACGCTTATCGCGATCGAGTCCCGCTCAATAGTTCGAGACATGGACAGCACCAGCCTATTTCTATTTCTGTACGGCCATAGTGCGAGAGTCATCAACTCCACTTTGAGGGTCCAAACTACGGACTCTACAGAAATGCCCGTCATTTCCACGTTTAGTGGTTGGGAGAACATATCCGGTATCCTGGTACTCAAGGATCAACAATTCAATGTCTATCCAAACTGCTTTGCCAGAATTCCAATTCGGAGAGAATGGTTTCATTACTCCTGTTTTCGCAAGATCTTCGTACCTGGTTCGGCCGCAGGAGACACAGGTTGGATGGAATGGAAAGAGAATGTCACCTTGCCAACTGGAGTTCTTGAATGACTGCAAACACGAGAACTTGCCGATATCACCTACTCCACTATGGATATCTTCTAAAACTGGTTTCCTGACGTGGGCGAAGGAATCTATCGAATACAGCTAGGTTCGATTTTGCCGTTTCTCGTCCAAAATGAATCAGCTGCTCGATAACGTCTGTGTTGTCCAGCTTCCAGCCAGAGTCAGGCAAATCGAAGTCCAGTCGCGAATAGCTGTCACCAAGCAAATATTGCGATTGAAAATCGATTCCTTGGGACTGAGACAGCATCATGACGTCAATCAGTCTTCCTGCTAGCCACCATGCAATACCCTCTTGCCCCTTCGGAGGTTGCAAATAGGCTTTTGCTTTCCCCGTTCCTACCGAAAGAACTTCAAGTTTCGATCGCGCTGATTCAATTCCAATCGTATGACTATCTTGTTGAAGAATTTTCACGGCCTCAGCAACTGCAACCACAGTTGGATTATTTGCCCAGACTCCGCCATCGATGTACTTGCTACCCTCATTAATTGATGCGGAGGGGAAATAGGTTGGCGCTGCTGTCGTCGCAAGTAGTATATCTACGATTTTGAAATGTCGATCCCTATCCAAATTTGGAAGATGGGGCGTCTTGAATACGACTGTTTGCCCCTTAACTAGGTCTACCGATGGAATTACAAGCCGACTGGCAACAATCGTTTCCAGCGGGTCATCAAGAAAAACGGTTTTCAGTGCGTTTTTTAACTCCACTGCTTCGAACTTGCTTGAAAACAGCCAGTCGCCATCGATTCCAAATTTTTCAAGCTTCTGGTCAATCGTTCTGCTAAATACCCATCGCTTCCAGGTTCTTGCTCGTAGAGGTCGGGTGAAAATGCGGGGTCCATGAGTACGGTAAAATTGGACTATTCGAGAAGCGCTTTGCCCTGCTGCAAGACCGGCTGCAACGATTGCTCCCGTGGAGGTTCCAGCGAATAAATCGAACACCTCGTTTGCAGGTCTACCTAAACGCTTTTCCATCTCTTCCACTACTGCTGCCGTAAACGCACCTCGAATTCCACCTCCATCGAGCGATAGAATTCTGAAAGGCGTGTGCGGTTCGAGGCTGATTGAATTGTTGTTACCGTGGCTTAGGGAATCGTTCATGGCATTCATTCTTCGTGGAGTACTCTTTTGATTCGTCAGGCTCATGTCCACCACCGAGCCATTCACCCGTTGCGTGCCAAACCTCGTAGTAGTGAAGCCACAATACGGCCCAAGGCACAATAGTGACTGAAATCGGCATTGATGGAGTCCATTCGTCGTACATCGGCGTATGGAGACACAATCGTTCCTGATCGTACATGTGCGGTACTCTTCCAAGATCTGTGCGAGTAAGCAATTTTGGTTCGATAACGCGAACCTCCGGCGACATTCCTCCCCGCATCGAAACCTTTACTGAGTACACGTCGCCAATTGCTGTTGGCTGTAGCTGTCCAAAAGATCTTAGCAATGGTCCGTGGACTTCAGTCCTAAATTGGGGCCAATGTAGCCGCATGAAAGCAGCTTGTTCTCGTAAACCGAGCCTGCATGTCGTCATTTTCATTCTCATTCTCCAAAGAAATTGTTCTTTCTTATCGGAAGAGAATGTGACGGACGCACCGAGGGTGTTCCGTATAGCATTCCAGTCGAACTTGGCACGGCATGAAGCATATTTGCCAAACGTGATTTTCCAACGCTATTTTCGGAAAGTGACTTAATTGCGTTCTCCACAGGTCCGTCGTCAAAGAGCCGCTTGAGCTCGTCATAGAGCATCGGCCCACGAAGTGTGGTTAGACGTGACCATGCCGATTCAAATTCTCCAAAAGTCTCGCAAAAATCAGAGTGGGCCTTTCGATTCCGTTGCCATTTTTCGCAAATCTCTTCATCGCTATTCGCAGGATTTCTGAGTGTCACAGGTCTGCATTCTCGCAACCAATTGTTAACTTCGACGGAAATGATTCCAAGTGAGTCCCCACAGGATGGATCGCCCTGATAAAACTGCGACGCAAGCGTCGTCAATATTATCGAAGGTGGCGAAAGCTGCGGTCGGTCCTGGTATTCGACATCGCGCCACCTCTTTAGTAACTGAACCACCCTTTTCAACGGAGCTTTCCTATGGGCTGCCTCGCGATCCGGGATTGGATCTACATGTGCTTTTGCGTACCTTTCGACTAGAGACTCATAAACTGTGCATCGGCGATCAAACCATTCTGCATAGTCGCGAGGATTCGACGTCTTCCAACGGTTGTTTTTCGGATCATCAAGGCTTAAGTCAGCGTCCAACTCCGGAACTAGGATGAAATTGCCAAGCTTCGTTGGATCGATGATCGCAGGAACAATATCCAAGTGAAAATTGCCTGCGTAGTTAACTCGAACGCATCGCGGAAAACGCTCAATGCGATCGCGGTACATTCTGTTGTCTCTTAAACGGTCCCAGACTAGGGAATACAGCTCGCCCGGGTGATTTGTATTCGCACCGTCAATCAGGCAGACGGCGTCTAGATCGAACTCCTGACGATTAACCGGCTTTGTCGTCGTTCCTAAATTCTGGGATCCCTGTGGAAAAATGTGGATCTTGTATTGGGAAAGTGGGCTTCCCACCGCTCCAAGCCAATCGGATACCGCTCCGTAATGCAGTCTGGCGTCGGCATCCTGCGATTCAGTGAGCTGGATGGATTCGCACACTTTCTCCAGCAGCCGATTTAATAGGGGATTGGTTAGGACTCCGTAGGTTTGCATTTTCGCTTCCTTTCCATGGTTTCGACGACAAAAAGACTCTCTGGCTCACTACAATTTTTCTTGCCGATAGCTAGTACGGATATCCACCCCTTAACGTGACAATTTTTTTGGTTTGTCACGTTAGCGGTACATGCTACGTATAGGTAAACGGCAGATGCAAACCGAAATAGGAAACGATCAATGGACTCAATGGATTCAGAAAATGACGAAGACCTAATCTTCTACATGTCTTGTCGGGTGGATGATTTAGCAACGGCGCGAGCTGCATTTGAAGAGTTCTACAATCGCCACTACGAGGATGTTTATCGAAAAATCTATCGGTGGGTTGTCAATAGGAGTCCTTTGACTGAAGACGACGCTCGATCGATCATCGTCGACGCATTTCGTGATTTGTTTGAGTACAAGGCTCAAAAGTACGTGCCAGTAGGCGGTACAGATAAGCAAATGACCAGCAATGTGAAGGCCTGGTTCATGCGAATTGTGAAGAATAACGTGATCGATCACTTTCGCACGGAACAACCCATGTATGGAAAGGTTGTTTCCATCGACTCAATGCAGGGATTTGACTTGCCCGACGTCGAGAGTGAATTTGAACTGACGGCTTTCGAGGATAAAGTACAGCACATGGGGCAAATACTGGATACCCTGAGCGAACGGGACCGGCTAATAGCAATGACAATTGTGAGCGTCGTTGACTTGGAAACCGGTCAGCAAAGACGTATGTCGAGGGACGAGCTAGAATCTATCGCCGACAAAATTGGAACAACATCAGATTACATTCGCCAATTGCGAAAAAGATTGATCGAACGAATCAAAAAAGAATTTGAGATTGACGGTCGACATGAGGTGAACGTTGTCAAGATTGGAGCAAAATCATGAAAAACCATCCAAATACCCCTGATCTGGAAAAATCAACTCGAACATTGCTTTTAGCCGCCATGCTCACCAAGGGCTGGAAACTCCCAACTACTGCCGAAGAAATCAAGTTCGTTGACTCGCTTTCAGTTGAACCCATTGAGATTCCAAATTCTCTCAAATCGGCCAGTGCCGTTTTTGAAGAGATCATGCGGCCTCGATCCGAACCTGTTGCCAGGTTGACGGTCGACGCTTCAGATTCTTGCGACAATCTTGCGCTTGCTGCAAGGGAGGGTGGAGTGATCTCCGAAAGCATTCGAGCTTTGATGGATTTGGATCGAGCAAACGCGGAGGGCAACGCAATTGACGATACCAAACCGAAATAAGTCGTTCAAATTGTCTGACTACCGTGTATCTCAGATCGGCGACTTTGCTGAATCTATTGCCGAGGGGTATTTCCCAAATTCCAAGGTCGAACCGAGCAAGATCGCAAGTATCAAAGAAATTCGATTCGCTTTCAATCATTACGGAGATGCGTTCGATGGTGTGTTGGAACACAAGAATTCTCGATACTTTATCTACATCAATTTGAATCGTGTCGAAAACGCAAGTTCGTCTCGAGGACGATTCACTTTTGCGCACGAGCTTGGTCACTACTTCATCGACGAGCACCGCAATGCACTTAAGAACGGAAAATCCCCATCACACGGGTCCAATGCTGAATATCAGTCTAGAAACCCGGTTGAGATGGAGGCCGATCTGTTCGCCAGTTCGCTGCTAATGCCTAAATCTCGCTTTCTCAAAAAAGCAAAGAACCTTGGAACGGGCTGGAGTGCGATTGATCAGCTATGTAGGGAATTTGGCACTTCAAGAACTAGTACAGCAATTCGGTTTGCAAATCTGTCAGACAAACCGATGGCAATAGTCAAATGGGACCAATCAGGATACGCGTGGAAATGGCTCTCATCGAACTTCCTAGATGCTAGTTTGCGGAAAACTATTGAAGGGTCGGACTGCGTCGCTCATGGTTCGGCTACAAATATGGCTTTGAACGGAGAGCAGACTCCTGCTTGCGGATTTTTCCGGTCCGGCAGTGTTGTCTCTTCATGGTTTCCATTCGTATCCCCAGGATCTTCGCGTGATGATATTTTAGTAGAGGAGGCTGTTTCGCTAGGGAGATTTGGTGTAATGACTTTGCTCTACCCCGAGTCGGGAACACTTTCAAATCGAAGATATTAGAATTCACGTTCATCGCTGTGATTATGTGGTTAGTAATCACGAAGTAAAAGAATTCTAAAGGCCTCTATGCAACACCCTAGAGTCAGCCAGAGTCGCGAAGTGATTCGTGATCTTTGTTGCAAGCATTTGGGATTCGATCAGCAAGCCAACTTCAATGTTTCTGTCCTGAGCTGCTTCTGTGAAGTTGGCCGATGACACAAATACCTTCCTGCGATCAACGACGATTACTTTTGCGTGCAACGAGGATCGCACTGGCTCATCGTCGTGGATAGATCGCGGGTCGAAGTAGATCAGAGGTAGTCGTGTCGCCGATGGCCACTGATGATCCTTAAATCGTTGAACGAATCGCGACAGTACTATGTCGGAAGGAGTTTTATCCTGCCGATCACGATTAACGTCAAGGCACATCGTAACCTCTAGCTGAGGCAGCAATCGCATTTTTTCAGCCAAGGCTTCAAATACTCGCTTGCCTTGATAAATTGCATATCCAACAACAAGGACAGACTGCTCAGCCCTTGCGAATAATTCGCGAACTACGATCGCGGTATCTCGGTTTGCGATTCCTGCGGCTTCTGGACCGGATGTCACCAGTTCAATGATTGATTGTTCGGCTAAAAGCGCCTCGCGTTGCCGAATGAGCAGTTGAACCATTGCCGAAATCATTTCAGCGGTAAAGCCCTGGTTCATCAATTCCTGCAATTCGATCGCAACGGGTCCTGCCTGTGCAGCATCCACAAACCGCTGCAAGCTTTGCGACCGAAACGGCGGTGAAAGTCGGCCACTCTTCAATCCAGATGATATGGACGCTAACTCTTGGTTGGTAAGTTGTAGGAGGGGATCGTCCATCAAAGTACGTTCGAAAAGAACTCAGCTCCTGTATTGTCGACTGTCGGAACCACCAACGCTCGGTCTAAGTATTCATTATGTTGCTCGCATGAGGTTTCGGAGATTAGTAAGCAACCGTGACATGCTGCTCCGTGCAGGAATCGCCTTTCATGCGCATTGACAGGACTGTGCTGCGCACAAACTGGGTCATTCGAGCATAACTGTCCTAGCTCAAGGGCCGCTCGAATGTGATGGTGAATCCTGCGTCCCACCTGGACCAAACCACCAAGTGTTCCTTCCGCATCCGTCGTTCCGGTGAATAGAAGGACACCATATCCTAGGTTTGGAATTGAGTAGATGCGTTCGCGAATTGAGCTTGCCGGATACCCACACTCAAGCGAGACCGAGGTGATCAACATATGTGCAAAGGAATGCAAAAAAATAAAAGGCAAACCTGGGAAGTGTCGCTTGTTTCCATGATGCTCTTCAGACCAAGTTTCAAAACCAGACAGGAGTGATTCCCCTCTTTTAACGACCGACTCCTTTTTTAGCCAGTCATCAATGGTTTTCGATTTGAACTGTATGAAAACACCCTCTCCCCGATTTTCGATACCAGGTAACCAAGTGACCTCACGTGCTAACGTTGCACGACGAACCCCCATCTCAAGTTCGCCATCAATGTCCGGTGAGATGGCTTCAAACCGTGTGAATCCGACTTGTGCAATGACCTCGCGCAAACGGTGGACCAAAACAACTTTCTCTATCGGTTCCATCCACGGCGCTTTCCAAGATTCGGCTGGCAAGCAACGTGCATAAAAGTTACCGTCCGGCTTGTCGTCTCCCAATTCATCCTTACTCGAAATAAGCGTTTCCATTTCAGCTTGTTTGACGCTTTTCCGTTGCTCCAGTGATTGCCCTCTTCGAATCTTGATCTCCTGAAAGACTTCTGAATCCGACAGTCCATCAAGAACGGCACGGACTCTTTGCTTTTTTCGCTCGTACGCTACCGAATCTTCGTCTTCGATTTCACTGAGAAACTCCCAGACACTCTCAACTGCTGATCGAACAGTGTCGTTCCTATCGGGCAGTGATATGACACTCATGGACTGCCCAAAATAAGCATTGCTAGCCGTTCGAATTAGTAGGCGATTAGGTTCTCCACATCGTTCCTTCGAATATGGCCCGAGCCAAGGGCGGCTACCATCGCATTGTCCAAGTACTCTCAGCTTCATGTCTGCCGCTTGGAATACGCTACGTTCCGCTTTACCGCATTCACAGCGAATCCAAACCTCCGAAAGATCTCCGCTGGTACCACGCTCTTCAATCCATAACTGTCGGCGGCACTCGGTCAAGCCACCGTGAACAAATCCGTACCAATCAATGTCGCCGATATGTCCACTGCGGCAGGCTCTTACAAATCGAACAGGGACAACGGACCGTTTCTTTTTGTCATCGTCGATGAATTTTCCTTTGGTAAGTCGATTCCTGTGGACGAGCATTCGTGCTCGAACGTTTCCACGACTTGCATCCGAATCTATATCCTGAGTAATAAACCATTCGGGAAATTGCCACGCGGTTATACCCGTTTGCGGTAGGAGAGGATCATCGGGATCCGTTGGGGGAGTGTACAACTTCAAAACCAACAACGGCGGGTCGAATAGATTTTTCAACTTCTCAACCAAACGTGGCTCAACGATTTCATCGGTCGGAATTGACCAGGTTTCAAGGCCGCCAACTAGTACGGAATGATTTGGAAGGTCGAGCATTGAACCAGGTCCAAACGATGTGACCAATTGGCTTTGGCGAATTTGGCCGTGAGGTTTTGATCCAGGTCGTCGGTTCATTGGTCGTTCTCTTCTTCACCTTCGATTTCGATTCCGTCAAGCGTCTTAAGCCAAAGGTTCACATTTGGCTCGACATCCCTAAGAGACCGGTTGGCTCTAAATTTTTTGTGCCTTGGAGGCAGTGCTTTTAGTTCGGGGCTTAGGAACTCATACAGCAGTCGTCGAGCAGATCCGACCTCAGTCTGGTATTGCAACGAACCACCGGTATCACGGAGCTCTTTTGCAATGCGGCACCATTCGTCGAGCAAGTCCTTGGAACGATCCCTGACAAGATTTTTCACTCTTTCGCGGTCTTGAATCTTGGGTTCAGTACTTGTGTCAAAGGCCCGCTGTGCAAGAGCATTCACCGCAAATTCGAGACTCGGCAGGTTCTCTAGAATCTCGTTCGCTCCCCTTGGTGGTGTCATGGGCGAGAATCCATGCCTCGCTAAAGCAATCAGCGTTCCTGCCAACCCTCGATCAAGTGCGCGGGGCGAAAATGGAGTTACACTGGTCGCTTCCACACTTCGATAAAATGATTCATGGAATGCAGAAAAGCGTTCGTAGTGCGAGCGGTCTCGCGGTTTATGAATGTTGAGCACCGTTACAACTAAACCTGGTCGGCTATGGTCCCTTCCAACACGACTCGTCGCTTGAATATATTCCGCACTGGTTTTGGGTTGTCCAAACACGACCATCAATCCAAGTCGAGTAATGTCTAGTCCCACCGAGATCATGTTCGTAGCAATTGCGATATCAACATGATCGTCCTTATCGAAAGTCTGTTCAAGTCTTCTCTTAGCCTCAGACACCTTGCTTGTTGAAATACGACTGGTCAACTCGATCGCCTCGTAAGCAATGGTTCGATCGACAAACGAACCCGATGCCTCCCCTACCCGACGGCGCATCCCGCGATTCGTTAATTGAGTTCGGACTTCATCCTCAATGAGCCGCCGAGCACCACCTAACTCACGAAGGCTATTGAAGTAGCCAAGCAACGTCATGTAGGAATCGGCAGGATTCGAATTGGCTTTTGAGCCACCCGCTTCCACGTAAGCCTTTTTGGCGGCACTCAGTAGAGCTAAATAAACTCGTAACATTACCACCTTCGGACTTCTGCCCTGTGCGGCAATACCGACGTACATGCGAGCGTTGCTATCAACCACGCTGTGAGTCTTTGCAAAAAATGAGTCGCGACGATCTGGCCCAGGCGGTGGGAACACATCCACCTGCGAATGATTGAACAACGATTGGATTTGAGACTCAGCTCGGCGAACTGTTGCCGTTGAAGCAACAATTTTCGGACGAACTTGCTTTCCATCGATCTCGATTGTGGAAAGCGAATCGAGTGCCGTCTCATAGAGCCCGACCATCGTTCCAAGAGGTCCTGAAATCAAATGCAATTCGTCTTGGATGACCAGATCCGGTGGAAACAAGCGGTCCACCGGTAGAGCTCGGCCCTTCATTCGTTCACACGGACCATAAAATCCGTCGTTATCGGCTCGATCAACTCGTCCAAAGAAAGCTCCCACTTCTCCTGTCCAGGGCATTGCTGCGAACTTGTCGACGGTAGCAATGATGAAGCACGGCAGTCTTCGATAGATGGGTTCATCCACAGAAAGAATCGGGAGTGGATTTCCTCTTGAGAACTCGCAGGTACGGTTTACGCAGCACACGCGAAGGTCGATCGGAGTATCAGGGTTTGGTACTAACTGGAATGACGCCGGTCGAAACTTCTCGCCACACCACGGACATTCCTCAAGTGGAATCGGCGATGGCTTGCGGTCGTCATTCTTGAAAGCAATTGTTTTTGCCCGGGCTGATTCTCGATCAGTATCGCCTTTGGCTCCCATTCGATTCGGTGTTGCAGCCTTCCCCACCCATAGCCCAATTTCAAATGGCCATTCTCCAAGCTTGTTCACATCGTTTTGACGCTCAAGTTCGAGAGCGCAAATAAGAGCTGCTGCACGCCCGAGTTGGTCCAACGTAAGCAGTCTCAATGTGTACCGCATAAGAACGCTGAGGCCTGCCGAGGTGATTCCTGGATTCGTGAGTCGTCGCAGGACTAAGGTAAATGCCGCTAGTCCGAGATATGCTTCGGTTTTTCCGCCACCCGTAGGAAAGAAAAGCAAGTCGACCAGTTCCCGATCATCATGGGTTGGCTCTGCAATTCCTTTCAGATTCATGAGAATGAATGCAAGTTGGAATGGTCGCCATTCCGGAACGATTTCAGATGCTGGTTTCTTGAGGGCCAACGCTAGTCGTCTACGCCCTTGGTTGGCCATCGACCGATTTGCAATGCGAAACGCTTCGAGGCTTTTGGGGTCTTTTAGTAATTCGATGCCAAGCTCAATTCGTTTACTTGCGAACCGAGCATTCTTGAGTAATTCGTCGCATGTTTCCTTTCGTTTGTCGGAAAGTTTTTCTAGTGCAGCAGCTTGTTCCTCGATCCATTCGCGATAATGCTTTACTAGTGGACCAAGTTTCAGTTTTGCATCGTCACCATTCTCAATCTCAGAAAGTGCGTCCATTCTGAGCTCAACGTCCCGAATCGATGCTGGGGCAACTCGCTCGACTTGAGCGCAAGGAATCCAGACGGTTCGAACGATAACGCAATGCCCATCTTCAACCACAGCTTCGGTAGATATCGCGTGCCCCACCGAAAACTCACAGGTGTCTCGGTACTGAATGTCCGCAACGAGTTGGTCCCACTCATCGCTCTCAAGGGTTGCGAGATTAGGGCGAGGGACAAATGGGGCATCGCCATGGATTTCCAACTCAACTTGGAACACAAATGCTTCATCTGCATAGTCGTCGCCAGCAGGAATGCGACGATTGACTACGAACACCGAAATACTTCGAGTTCCCCTTGGAACGTCGTCTTCTCCGTGATGTGGGGTTAGGGCTCGGGCATTCCAAACCACTTGCAATCCGCCTGAGTTCGGTACGTTTTCAATGCCGCTTGCGATTGGATCGCTCCCAACCTTTAGATCTACGATTTGTTCGCGAGGCTTTCTTTGCCAATGATTGGGTGATTGTGGCTTCTCTTTATCAATTCGTTCGTAGTCACCCCAACGAACAATTGCCTGTAGAGTTATTGACTTGGCGGCAATCAAGAAGCTGATTCCACAACTGCTTGGCAAATAAGAGCGCCGGGCCACAGGTGGCTCTGACATTCCTGCTTCATCGCCATTGCTCGGAACAGCCGACTGGTCCAGTTGTTCAGTTACTGTTTCATCGACTTTTTGGGTCTCGGAGCTCTCGGTCGGTACTAGAAACCCGGTGAGGTACCATTTTGATGGTTGCTGGGAAAGCGTTTCATTGTGGTCGCCTATCGGACCGGTTGGACCGACTAAATCCAGCAATAGCGAATTCGTTAATTGCTGGCGAACCTGAACTGGAGACATTTTGCTCAATTGGTTGGTATTGACGATTGGTAACGGTCGCCACTTAAGTGCTTACCAAACCTTAGCATGGCGTTGACTTGCGGCAAAACCCCGTGAATTGCCGATTATAGCGTAACCAAGAACAACCCGGATTCAGGGGGCTCCGCACCGGACGAAAAATCGGGCAATCCAAGATTTGTCGTCCTGCATTCATTAATCAAAGGAACCCGTATTTCGTGCATCGAACTCGATGCCTCGGGTCCTGGAAACTCTGGATGCCAAAACTGGGATGCAGTTATTGGTATACGTAGAGCTACCGTGAAACGATATTGGTTTCAAACGAATCTGCGATGTAGTTCGGGGATCTGAACTACGTTTGCGTTCAGATTAATCGGATTCATCACCATCCCCATCCCCCTCCGACCTAAACCTCGCTAATTCCTGTAGGATTTCAGAAAATCGAAATACTTCTATCGACGTTGCAAACGTTAGAGTTAGTGCATAAACGAACACAAGCCACGAGAATCCCCACGCAAAAAACTGAGGACTCCAAGCCGATAGCTGCCGTTCTGGCTCTAAACTCGATTCCCAGCAGGTTGCCCTACATAGGATTGCAAGAAACAAGCACGTGGCTTGAACCAAAACAAAGTGGGTAAAAGTCGCAGTGAACTTGGACATTGTTGTGATGCTAGTAGCTTTTTCCTTGGCAGCCAAAATAGCCATGGTCTCGGGCTGAATGACACCTATGAGTATCGCAAGTCCTCCGAGTGAAAATCCTAGGAGATTGGGCATGATCGACAAAGGCAGATCCCACCATGACGATTTCATCCAAAATGGAAACGTGACTATCGTGACCAAGCAGGAAATGAAGAAAAATCGCGAATACAGCAAGGCCGTGAAGCCACCGTACGCTATCCAGTATCGAGACCAAACTGATCTTTCAGTTGTTGACATGCTGCTCTAGAACTCTCGATAAAAGGAAATCAACGCATCGAATTCTGTTGTGCTTTCCGGGTCGTAGGCTAACCGACGAGTCTTGGGGAACTCCGTTGTCGATCTAGGAATCGTTCCCTTGTCAGTTCTTACCTTTGTCGTGACTTTTCCGTTGGACAGTGCAACATGGCTTAACTGTTTGGCCTCTCTGTCCGGCTCAAGCGACTTCCCATTGTCAGCTGTGATTGTCTCGACCAGTCTGCTGCTTTTCATCTTACGCAGTCGTTCATATAGCTCCTTTTCAGTGTCTGCCAAATCGTCGGCGTTCGGCAAATTGAGTTCTATCGTCAACTCGAGGATGTTTCGTTCCGAAAGCATTTGCTCAAGATTGTCCTCGTCTTGAACAACGGTTACTTCCAGTTGATCGCCCTCATTAAGTAAATCGGCGTCCCCCAGCAGCCCAGCAATCAACTTCTTTGCAGAAGCGATTCCCAGCCCATTCGAAACAAAAAGCATTCGGTGCTTTTTCGCATCAAAAATGAAGGAGATTGGCTGGTACTCAGGCCTAAGATTCTGAGGGATTGCAATTTTCTTAAGATCGTCTTCGGATGCTTCCTCTCCGGTTTGAAAGTCCAACCACTTTCTTGCAAGATCAATGTCCGTAAATAGAGCGAGGGTTCCTCTGTAGAACGTTCCGTCCTTCCTGAATGTCGAAACAAAGCCAGTCCTTTGACCGAAGAAAGGGAAAACAATCTTCTTTCTCATCGCTGCCTGAAAAAGTTCAACATATCGACCATCGGGGTGAGGGTTGATCACAATGTTGAGTGCATTGACCTTTCGAACGCGAAGGCGTTTTCGTTTTTTGCTTGAAGCGGTAGTTTTCGTTTTTGCCATTCGGATTTCAGACTCAAAACTAGAGGATCGGATCGCAGGGGATTGTTGAGCTAGTGGTGGTTTGATTATTGATATGCAAACAACGCGAATTGCAAGATCAAAATTGTAGGCATTACGAGATCAGTCGCACCACTGTATCGTACCGCTCGTAAATATGATCTTCCTTTACCTTGCCTCTAATAGCCTGACGCAAAAACGTCTTCAAATCTTGATCATTCAAGATTAATACCATTCCGTGCTTTTCGGTTGCAATTCTACGAAGGTGAGGGCTATACGACTCCAATTGATCTCGATCACCTCGAAAACAAATTACGATGAACCGACCAATTTGGGCGTTCATGTAATATGCCGCTTGATGGAAATCGTCTGCCTTTAGTTGCGTATAGTTTTTGCATTCCCAAATCGTCTGATTTGCCCCGTATTGAGATCGAATCAATTCCCAAAAACCGCCCTCTGCCCTGTTTGCGGCAATCCAGTCTCGAATGACTCGTCCTTCGTAATCACGTACGTGTGGCTGTACATTCAAAAGTGATCGGAAGAAACAGAGTCGAATCACATCACCTACAATTGATTCAAACTCTTTGGCTCCTTCGGTCCCAGCGACGCATGCATCAAGCCTGATAATCACTGATTCAAGAGCATCAATGTACTCATCCAACTTGAGTGCGTCTGGAATATCTTGTAATAGCCCTTCGGTCTGAAGGGCCTTATCTTCGTCCAACTCCCCAAGCACCAATCCATCTTGAAGATCTAGCGCGTCATGAAAGGTCGGATGTACCACCACATGATCACTGTTTCCGATTGCCGGAGGAGCAGATGCGAGTGCTCCCAATCCTCTAAAATCAACACCTGACTGCTTCCGTATGCCCCAAAATCCGATCGACCAAAGCAATTCGATAAAAAGTGCTGGAGTAGTGAATCGATATATCCACTCGGAGCAGTATCGTTTAATGTCTGGATCAACAATCAATTTCTTGATGAACATACCGACAGCCGTGACTGTGAACTCACTGGCCAGGCCGTGAAATCGCCCTAAAACGAGATGCAACTGCGAAAAATTCTCGCAGTACTCATCGGCCAAGTCTTTCAGACTGCTTACAGAAAACTGCCGTTTGGCATCTTTGAAATCTTCTGCGGTAACTCGCTCATGACGTCGGCTTACCGCCGCGTCTACCGCAGTCGTGCAAAAGCGCAGAATATCTCGCGGACGTTTCTGGCAATACGAAAGCACCATGGTACGAGACGATGTCGAATTGACATCATCGAACAGATAGTTCCATGCAGATCCTACAGGCGGTTTGGTAGGAAATGCCAGTAAAAGTCGACGCTCGATCATTTCTACCAGTTGTTCCTCTGTCCATTCCAACGATTCCACGCATGGCTGTAACCTCGAAAATTCAGTATCAATCTCTCGAACACGATCCAGAACGTTTTCCCTTACGAACAATAATGGTCTACAAAACTCTCCGCTTGTCGCAAGGTCTAGGCAGGAGTGCATCAGCGCCATAAGAAGTACAACTGCGGTGTCAGTACCGTCCCAGCTATCGTCAATCCGATCGATGATGACTAGAATTCGCGATGAAAAACTCGACAACTCGGCATTCGCATACCTTGTGAGTTCCTTCGCTCGCGAAATCATTTTCAGGTAGTCCTGCTGGTTTTCTTGATCCAATGACTTGAAAGCCTCCGAGATCAAAAAGAATGCCCTCGTATCAAAATTGTAGTTCTCAATTAGTGTTCGTTCCGATCGCAATTGAATGGGCAATCGATCAAGCCGAAACTGAGTAGTTTTCGCAAGAACACCTAGTACTTCACAGATTAAGGCACGTCTCAAGCATGCGACTAGTGCCCTAACCGGAGACTGTCTCGTGTCACGCAATTTGGCAGGATCGAGCAAAGTTCCAACTGTCGCAAAGATCTCAGGGTGAATTTCGACGATTCGGTTTTTTGTTGAAAGGAATCTGGCAATCGCCGTTTTCCCCGTGCCGCGGCGCCCAACAAAAAAACACTTAGATCGCGATTCATCCTCAGCAGCGGTTAGTGCTGGTGTTTTAACGATCACGCCTTGCTTGAGTAATACTTTATCGTACTCCGCAAATGTCTGTCCCAATCGAATTCGCTGCAAAATATCCTTTGGGACATGAAGCTGCGGTATACTATTGCTCTGTTTTTTTCCCATTATGCAATTCTATTTGATTGTTTTACGGACCGTTTTCACAAAGGCACTACATCGCTTTACATCCCCGGCAGCGTTGGCGTGCTTCCTGCATTGGTTTGCTTGCGGGATTTGCGTTTTGAAGTGGAAGGCTTTTTCGTTTTCGACATGTCTAGTGCGGCACCTGCAATCACTTCCTCTTGAGCGCGAAGGGCGTTGAGTTCGAGGAGGCGGGCGAGGACTTCGTCGCGGAAGTCGTCCGGCCAGCGGTAACGCCAGGGCTTTTTGCGACGTGAGGTCTCTTGGCCTTCTTCCTCTTCTTCGTAGTCGAGGAGGAATTCGCAATTGGCCGTCGCAGCTAGGTCGTGCCAGCCATAGGCTTCGAGGACAGCGCGGTCCATATCGGCGTGTAGAATGCGTAGCTTGGCTATTTCCGATGCTCGCTCGCCGGGATCGTGGAAGCGATTGTACGTCTTTGTGAGGCCTTCGTTGTTCTCGACCATGAGTGCGGCGCGGTAGGTGTAGTACAATTCGCCAGAAGTTGTCAGCTCAGCTTCGGGGTTGCTTTTGGGGAAGGGGAAGGTTTCGAAACAGTCGGAAGGCGTGTAGCGAAGGTCATCCTTCATTGATGAAGCAAAGAACCGTGTCCACGTTTCATGAATACGGCTCTGCAAGATTCCAAATTGGCTGTACGAATCAACTGCTATTACAACTATGCCTTCCGACGGAATTAAGTTCGTTTCTTTAAAACACATCGCAGCATGTTGTCCAACCCTCGACAGCATTAAGACACGCTTAAGTCCATTCATCCCTTGAAACAGCCCAGGTGTATACCTGCCCCACAACCACCATTTTTCCTTTCTCGGGCGTGAAGATGAATTGTCCTTCAAAGCCATTCGTTCTGGCTTCACCCTTTCTTCAACGATTTGCAACAACTCAGGCCAACTGCTTGCTTCATCTTGATTCATCTCTGCAAAATTGATGACGTATCGATTCGGTAACTGAAGTGGACCATTTAAGAGCTCTTCCCCGCCAATGTACGGAAAAATACGTTCAGCATTTTTGGAATTGCTTTCTATTAAGCGATTCATCTCCGCGATCGATGAAGCGATTCCCTTTGTGTCGGTGTCGTCAAAGGTGAAACCCATGCCTAAAACATAGCTGCCAATAAAACTCTTATCGGCGTTGGCCTTTAGCGTCGCTGGATTGTCGTTTCCTCCTCGATGGAACAGGAAGGCAGTTGTCTTCTCGACTGGTTTGCCGTCGAGGATTCTTGGTCTTGAGTATTCGCCCCGGATGACATTTACCACGCTCACTACGACAGCTGCCTGGCCCGGCCATTTGAATCGTCGTTGAGCTTGATAGATCTGCCCACCGTGATTGCATATCCATCGAAGTCCGGTCGATCGTGTATCGCCTTGCCCGATGGTATTCGTAGCAATGAGTCCAAAGCATCCATCATTGCGAAGTCGATTGAATGAGCTGCGAAAGAAGTGGGCCACTAAATCGGAGTTACCGTGGGAATCTTCATGCAACTCCTGTAGCCAATCGAGATATCCCTCTCTATTACCGTTTAGAAGGGTGTTCTTTCCTGCAAACGGAGGATTGCCAACAATACAGTCAAATCCGCCCGTCGCATTACCTTTGCCGTCAAATGTAAAAACCTCTGAAAACTCGGCTTCCCAGTGAAATGGCTCGATTGCGTGTTGACCAGAACGGAGTTCATTTACCGCATTCGAGACAATTTTCCTCGCAGAAAAGTCTTCATTTCTCACCCACGCCTCCAGGTTCTCGGCGAGTTGATCTCGCTTAGCTTGGCGCTCTTTTGGCTTGCTTGCGGAAAAGAAACTAGCAGCCACTGCATCGCCTGCTAACCGAATAATCGAAAGTGCTTCATCAGCGATTTTGAGTTTGTGTTCTTTCATTCCAGGGAGCATGTCGTCCCCTGCTTCCAGAATGGATCTACGTTCCGCAGTTGCTCGTTCCACTTTTTTGCGAAATTCGGTCTCGAACAGCGAAAGCTGCTTCTTCGGTTTAAGGTCAAAGCCGATAATTTGCTGCCGTGTTAATCCAACCAGCGAATCACCGCAACGCAATGCATGATCAAGGAAGGTAAAGGGATGGTCCTTCGCCAATGTCGCCAACCATAGACTGAGCTTAGCTAGGTCAACCGCCATGGGATTCTTGTCTACTCCATAGAGACAACGCTGAGCTACCAACCGCCTCGCGTGAAGGATCTCATCTTCATCGAGTGGAATATATGGCCGTGATTGATGCGATGACCAAGCTGCAACGACTTGATCGGCAACTTGACGGCATGCCTCAACCAAAAATGCACCGGACCCCATCGCTGGATCGCATATCTTTAACTTCAGAAGGTCTGCCGGTATTGGATTATCACCAAGTTGTTCAAGAACTGGTCTGAGCGTTGTGCGAACAATCGGTTCCGTTAGTGCGCGGGGCGTGTAGTGAGAACCACTTCGTCGTCGCTCGTCCGATGGCTGGAAAATCATCGCACCCGCAGGAACGATGTTGGGTGTGACGTTTTTAGCAATCTTGCGATCGACTGCATCCAGTAAATCATCGATCGATTTGGCTGATTTTAGTTTTTCCAGTGACTGGCCCGTTAGCGATTGGTCCGAAACATCTTTTAGAAGTTTGATTCGGTCGGCTGGTTTCGCCTCAAGGAGAGGCTCAAGGTTTATTGTCGATGGAGCACCGTGCGACTTGACTGGTTTGATCGCAATGCTTCTGCCTTTCGAGACTTCAATATTGAAGCCCATAATCGTCTCATAAACGCTACCGATTTGTTCCACGTCTAAAGCTCGGTAACTTAGTCGCTCACCATCGAGAATGAGCAGGTCACTCAATACGCGGAAAATCACTCCATCTGGAACACGAGGAAGGAGATGTTCCTGCCCTATCCTGCCTTCGAGAAACGGATACCGTTTTGGATCAAATAGATAGCCGCTGCGAGCCGGAATGGTGAACGAATTGTGCCTTGCCCCGAAGAAAACCATTCGGAACAAAGTTAGCAACTGCGCCCAAGCGCCATATCGTTGTTCCATCGTATCAGGGTATCGTCCAGCGTCCGAGCGGAGTCGATCGAACAAGCCCGTAACCGAGTAGTGATTTACATAAACGGGATCATCCGAAAGCAAGCCACGGTCTTCGGCATAGAGAACGAAAACTAACCGCATTAGAACTGTCAGGAGCCCTTTGTAGACTTCGTTTGGATCATCAGCCAAAACTTCGCGAAGAAGCTCCCCTCTCGATTGATCGTTTGCGGCTTGAAGGCCGCGCAACAATTCGAACAACGCCGACATGACCTGTTCGGCGAGTTGGGTTGAGACGGTATTCTGATATTTACGACTCTCAGATAAAATTGCAGGTAGACGCTGCGGAATCGCTACCAAGAAGAGCCGGTCCACACAAAGTAGAGCGTGCATGGCCGAAAAAATCGGCCTGCCTGCAACCGATGCCATTTCAGACACCGAGAATGTCATGTAGCCAGAGCTCTCTCCCCTTGGCGAATAGATCAATCGAATCTGTGTTCCATTAGTGAGAATGCCAACAGGCACATTCGTTTCTCGGAGAAGACGCTCAAACTTCGATTGTGGACTCGCTTGCCAATGGTGATGACTATCTGCTTCCAGAGTCTCGTCAAAGTCCCGACCAGGCGGAATCACTTTTACCAATACCGAAGCAATCGATTTTTTCCCATCAGCAACATCAATCTGACTCTTTGGATCCTTTGGAATGAAGAAAGTGGGCTGAAGTGTCTCCCGATACTGCGGTAGTACGACTTCGAGATCCGTGTATTTCTCGCTGAAAAGAATCAGGTCGTTTTGGTCCCATGACAGCACCTCGCGTACGAACAATGGGAAGTCAACTATTTCCGGCTTAAGCGTGCCGTCCTTTTCTTTGGGTAATAAGTCAATTAGTCGCTGCTGCTCTCGACCGATATTCTTGTTGATGTAGCATTGCGCCGAAAGCAATGCCGGTACAGAAACGACTAGACCAACAGGCTGAACGTAGCCGAGCCACTCTCGATGCGCGAATTCCTCAGGAGACATTTACAACCTCCATATCGTTCGTGCCATTCGAACACGATAAAACAACAACGGATTCCAGCTTTGGAATTGGACCAATGATCGGGAAGGCAGCCCTTAGACCATTCAACATCTCTATTCCAATTGCAGATGGGCCATCGGATTTATCTGCTGCGTCGAGCTCAGTCAGCACCCAGTTGCGAAATACTTGACGATTTGCAAATCCGATCGCCTTCGCGATCGCGTCCTCCAATCCTTTGTTGTTAAATAACTGCAAGAGACCTTCGTAGTCTCTTGATCCAATTGCATCGTCGTATTTTGCTCTTGCTTCATCGTAAAATCGTTCGCCATTTATCTCGCCTTTGAATTTGGACAACGCATCAAGGAATTCCTCCCGACTTCGAGTTCCCTTCGATGAAAAGCCAGATAGGCTATGACGAAACTCTTGTGTGGCACGTTCTTTCACTTGACTCTCAAGTTGTGTTTGAAGCAGACTAAACGATGTATCAATGACTTTCTGCAAAATAACTTCTTCGTCCTGACCCAAGTGCCGTGCCGCCGCACAAACAATGCATGGCATACAGATTCCATTTTCTGCTTCCGCTACATGAGTGGTGCTTACTTTGTCCTTTAGTAATCTTGCTATTTGAGCGTCTGCTCTATAATCCCGATCGACAATCCCGAATGCATTTTGCGAATGAAAACCACTAGCCTGATTCAACGCAATCGTTGACTCGACTACCTTTCCGCACCCTTCTCGCGGTATCACATAAAAGTCAGGATAAATTCTGCGATACAATTGAGTGTCGATGCTGCTCTTCGTTCCTTCGACAAACAGAATTGGTTTACGACTACCGAGAATCTCAAGAACCAATTCAGATGGGAACCCATCAATTTCCGAAATGATATCCCATTTCCATTTTGATCCATCGTATTCTCGAACCCAAATTTTCGTAGCGTCGATTCGTGAGGCAGCGAAATCTAGGTCATGCGTAATATAAATGAACGAACAGTCTGCCCTCTCAGATTCAATCGCGTTCCACAGACTTGCTTGAATCGCTTTATGAAGATGAATCTCCGGTTCGTCAACTATTATCAGGGCATCTTTTGGCACGCACATAGCTTGAGCGATCAGATAAAACGCGACACGCTCTCCATCGCTCATTCCCAGTGCGTGATAGGTAGCAGTGGAACTTGAATGGCTTGCTCGAAGTCTGTTGTCTACAATCTCAATTTGCCGATGTGGCATAACTAGGTTCCAGACCCGCTGTACTCGGTCCAAATGCGACGTGGGGTATTCCTTGGGGTTTGTCCCTCCCTTAAATTGTTTTTTGAATTCTGCGTTCTGGGCGTATTCATACGCAACGAGCAAGCTAAGCACATGGTCGAAATCATTCAACAGATGAGACTCAGGGCGACTACCCCATCGACTACTCCTTCGATTCTGTATGGCGTTTTGATGTCTTTGGTCTTCACTCCAACTAGGCTCGGCTGTATACGCACCAAATTGGACAAATGACTCAGCAACGTTAGCAGAACGGACAGCGATCTCTTCCGCGAAAACCAATGACCGCTGTGCGCCGATTCGATGCGAGTTTGCACTCGCCTCCTCAATCTTGATGCCAAGACGACTTTTTCCAGAACCGTTTGCACCTATGATCACAATCGATTGAAACTCGAGCTCTTGGCTCAAATCGTTGTTGGGAATGGAGACTTTTCTCATTGGATTTCTACCTCGTAACCGGCCAAAGATAGACAAGCCCAACAGGCTCGATGCGTTGTGCTTGAACTGTGTAAAGTGCATGAACTCGATCCGGTTCGGATTTGAGCTCGTCTTCCAATACATCTAGTCGTTTGGACCAGTATCGCTTGTTGGACTCAAGCTGCTGCAATTCGTCTTCGCGATCTGCAAAATCAAATCGAAGCTGATTTGGATTGATCTTCTCGTACTTCTTAACTGATTCGAAAATGTGCTTGCGTTGTGTTTCCAGAATCGAGCGCATTGCAGCGGATTCCGCTTCAGCCCGTAGTGCCAATTTGCGATTGGCGTCTGCCGCATACTCGTTTCCGCGTTGTCGTAGGTGTGGCAATAGCTCCTCGATATCGCGAACTGCTGACTGTTGTAGCAATTGCTGACTTTCCTTACTAACCGCGATCCCACCTGTCTTTAGAAGAGAGTCGTCCAAGACAGTCAGCGTTTTTGCTTCAGCTTCGCGAGCATATGGTATCAAAACTGACTTTCGTGTTTCTGGATCTGTCCATCGAGCTGTTATGGGAACGAGCTCTTCATGAAGTCGAGCGGCACCAGGCCCATACAGACACAATCGGCCTAACAGAATCACCCGTGGAACCGCATCGGCGGTTTGTGCCAAACATGCTCTCGCCAAATCATGGTGAACAAAACCTTGTGCCATGAACCGGCCGAGCAGTCGCTGAACTGCGCGTTGCTCCAAGTGTAAATGAACCACTGCATCGTCGACTCTGCCTGTGTCTTCGAATACCACCGGGAGAACCGGCGCCTCTCGTCGCCATTCCCATAAACGCTTTTCTTTTGGGCGTCTGCCTCGTAGTGAATCCATTGTATCTGCCCACGTGGGGTCAGCTCCATGTCGCTGGTCCATGGCGGGAAACGTAAATCGAGCGGTTCCCGATTCATCGGCCGTGATCGCAGTCAACGGATCTCCTCCGACCATTTCCAACGAACAAGAAATTGCACTTCGAAAATTCTCGGCGTCAAAGGCAATTGTTTTCTCGGATTCGCCCAGCAGGGTACTTAGACGCTCAATTTGCTCGCGAAGTTTGCTTTGCCGATCACGGCCCGATTCCAATTCTTCAAGAATCGATTGCTTCTGGCCAGCCTCGAAATCAGCCGCATGTATATCCGACTCTATTGCATCGAGGTTCTTTAGCCGAAGGCCTTTGCTTAGCGACTTCGTGAGTTTGGAATCGATAACCTGTGAGAGACTGCCTAATTCCTGTTTGATAGTCTCCGTTTTTTTTATAAGCACCTGGAGGATTCTATCCTCAGGTCGCTGTTTGTAGACAAAGTAATGGCAGTACACGTCTGGCTTGGGCTGGAGCTTTCGGTCAATACGACCATTCCTCTGTTCCATTCGACTTGGATTCCACGGCACATCGAAATGAAAGAGATGAGCACAATGAGCTTGTAAGTTGAGTCCCTCACGGGCTGCGTCTGTGGCGATCAAAATGCGCACCGGTTGCTTGCTTGGCGACATGTTGAACGCTTTTTTTATTTCTTCTCGCTTAATGGGCGGAGTTGGCCCGTGGTAAATAAGTATTCGTTCTGACGCGCGGTCGGTTTGAGCAATTGCTGCTTCCAATTGATCGCGTAGGTATCGTTTTGTGTCGTCATACTCGGTGAAGATAATGATTCGAATATCATTCCATACCGCTCCTGGTTTACCCAAATCGGTGCACATGTTCGCTTTCATCCATCGAACGAGTTCACGGATTCGGCTGTCTGGTTTATGTCGTGCAGATTCTGCAATCTCACTCAATTGATCTAGCAGCTTGACCTCTTGTTTGACGAGAACAGAATTGGAGGCGTCTTGGATAGGTCCAATTCCAAGTAGCGAAAGTCGCTCAATCTGCGAATCGTCGTCAGCCTCAAGCTCCTCTTCGGTAAGATTAGCTCTATCATCATCAGCATCTATGGGCTTTAGGCCCAGGTCAGATTCCAAATTCGAATTGCCAGTGCTAACTGAATCCGACAAAGCGATGTTTTGAGATGCGCTAACCGTTTTGCGATGTACTCGAAGCGTTTTTGCAAATGCCTCGATTGAGGAAAGTAGTCTTTGCTGCAATCCGGTGATAAGCAGCCCTGCCGAAGCCTGCATCCGCTTGCTCTCCCCTTTGAGTCGTTCTTCGCGAATGTCAGCGTACTGGTTTAGTAATGTTGAGAGTGCAAGTTCCGGTGCGTCCTTCGGTAAACCGTCGATGTCGACTTGAACCACGTGACGTTTCGGAAATCCACCTCGGATTTCACGAATGTCCTCTTTTAGTCGGCGAACGACAACTTCATCTCGGTATTTCTCGGTGACTGGAACGCCACGACAAAAGCGTTGGGGATCAAGGATCTCAAGCAGTGCCGAAAAACTGTTAGAATGCCCGTTGTGGGGCGTAGCAGATAAAAACAACCGATGCTCAAACCGAGGCGCGAGATCTCGAACCGCCCGAGTGAGTTGCGAATCGATCGCATATTTTTGCCCGCTAGCCGGAGCCGCATGGTGTGCTTCATCTAATATAAAAAGACTTCCAGATCGAAACGTTCCCAACCAATCGCGGAGCGGTCCAGTATATGCTTCGTCGATGAGCAGCCGCTGTGATATCAGAAACCTAGAATGCGTGGTCCACGGGTTGATGCTAAATCCACGCTCGCGTCGAATCCGTTTCATGTAGTCTTTGTCGATAATCTCGAACGTCAGTCCGAATCGAGACTCCAGTTCCTCCTGCCATTGATACAGCATCGACGGAGGACACGACACGACAATCTCGCGAACCTTCTTGCGGAGCAGCAATTCACGAGCAATCAAACCGGCTTCAATTGTTTTGCCAAGACCAACATCGTCCGCAATGAAGAGATTTACACGAGGCAAGAGCAATGCCTTACGTAGCGGTTCCAGTTGATATGCTTCCAGCTTGATTCCAGCTCGAAACGGCGACTGAAACAGCTTAGGATCGGTCGAAGTGACACAGTTCCACCGCAGCGTATTTAGATAAGCCCCAAATACCTTTGGATTGTCAAAGCCCTTTTTCGCGACGGACTCCCAAGCCTCGCCTGTCAGAACTTCGCATTCGATCTCCTTTTCCCAAAGTACTTCGAGAGCAACTCCCTGATTGTCATCGTCAACGCAAGAGAGCCTTACCAAGGTGCTCTCCGAAGCGGATTTTCCGTCGACTACTTCTTCAACCAGATAGGTTCGTTGCCGTACTCTCGCTATTGCCCCTGGGCTTGGAAGGGTGTCAACCTTTGTCATCGAGGATCCATGAGGGGGAAGTTAATTCTCTGCGGCAAGCCCGGAGTTCGTCGAAGCTTCTTTAAGCCTGTTCAACAGCTTTTTTAGAGATTGCCCGCCCTCCGTACTTGAATATTGAGCTCCCAAAATAGCAGATCCAATGGGTCATGAGAAGCAGGTAGAATTTTGCTGCCCTTTGAAAACATCGCTTTTCACTCGAAATACCAAATCAGAAATTTCATGAGAGAGCGGAAGCTTCGATTTAGGGTGTGTATTCCCCTGGTAGAACAACGCAAAAGAACCCTTGCTCATTCGCAATTCTCCAGTCCTCGAACTGTCCCGAGATTTCTTGCACCTGCGAGTTTTCGATCGAGTTCAGGAACTTCTGCCAAGTCGTCACAAATGCCTGTCCCCCTGGCCGAACAATTACGATTACCACTCGCCTGCGGGAAACGAGAGCCACAGTTTTATCAGGCGATTGATTTTCCGCTGCGAAGCCAACGGCGTCATGCATGAGTGCTTCTGCATATTCGTGGCCGTACAGGTCGCGGACCTCTTCATCGATATTGAAATGGGCGATCATGGATTGCTCTTGCAAATGCTCGAATATGGACCAAATCACATTGAGTCCCCGAACTATTGCACCGTCTTCGATTACTTGGATTCGCTCGATTCGGCGCATTGGATGAGTTTGACGCCAGGTTTCAAGAGACTGGAGCAGCGAGTGCAATCGGCTTTTTGCAAGTCGGGGTGGATGCGAAAAATAGATACTCGACCAACCAGGTTCCATGTCTTGGAAATTCGTGGTGACGCTCGACGGTTCCATGCCTTCACTTCTTGCCTAAGGTTTGGTGGCCAAATGAATTGGTTCTAGCTGTTTGCCAATGTGAGTTATTGATCTCATTGGTTGCGTTTGGATCGGTGAGAACATTCTACCATCCTTCGAGATCCTTTTGATTAGGCCAATCACCCGTGGCAAAATCTGCTGTTTGGCTTTTTTCAAATGGAGGATGTATGGCCGATCAAATGACACCGAAAGGAAAAAACAAGGATCTAGATAACGAGACGGCAGAGCCTGTGATAGTTATTCGAAAGGGCGCTATCGCTGCCAGTATTTGGAAGCGACAGAGTCCGAGCGGATACGCTTATCACGACTTTTCAATCAGCCGTTCATGGAAATCGATGAGTACCGACAAGCAAGGTTACTCCCGCAGCTTTTTCGAAACGAACGAAGCTGAGCTTGTCGAAGTCATTCAAAAGGCTTCTGCTTGGATCACAGAACACCGAATCGAAGATTCTTCTGTTGAGAAAGTCGCGGCTTAATATTGTCTTGGCTCGACCAACGCGACCACAGTCGATTGGTCGGGCTTTCTTCTGATCGCGTTGAGGATGCCCTACTATCCGGCCTCGCCGACAACTTAACTCCTCTCAGTAACAGCCCTCTCCAAAACCAACGCCCAGCAAAATCCAAGCTACATTTTACGCTGCCTCACAGTCTGCTTCAGTCAGGTCTTCTAACTCCTCAAACGGCTTTACGATAGCTCGCTTGTACCTCAATACTTTAGGTGGGATCTTCTCGAATCCCGCTTGCTGTCGTTGCTTGTTGATTAGACGCAGAAGAACGAGTTGCTGTCGCCGGATCGGTGCGTATGGTTCGAACGGTAAGCAGTATAGTTCCTTCGAAAGTGACTCCGCCGAGCGATGACAAGCCCGCTCCACAAAGTAACCACGCAAGTTTTGAAACTCCTCGCGTTGAATCTGTACTCGGCATCTCATCTTGCCATCAATGGCCGGTTGGTCGTCCTCCGCCTCCTTTTTCAAGTAGCCTCCTTTCTTGGCTGAAAGTGAGTAGCCGCCAATCTTAATTGGGACCTTTCGAGCATCTCGAATGTTGTTCGCTTCCTCGACATGAAACGGGTGCAGTCCATGGGTTGCAAGGATGATCCAAAATCGGCCAAGCCTCATGTAATGCAGGTTTGCTAGGCCTTGTAACTTGCGCCTAGCACGCTGCTGGCGGGAGATTGCAATTCCGTATCGGTCGAGAAGTTTAGCGTCGACTGCAAACGGGTCCTTCGAGTCTGGCACCACGCCAGTGACATACAGCCAGTAGCCGTGCGGTAGGATGTTGCAAGAGAGTTGTTGAACGAAGCCAGTGAGACTTGTTGCGAGGTATCGGTACTGCATGATACTTCCTTGTTAGAGCGGACCTAACTTTTGTAAAAGGGAGAGACAAGCCACAACCAGCTTGTCTCTCGCAATGAAAAAATCCTTCTGGCGAAAGCGATCGGGTCCGACTATCGATTAGGTGCAAAGTTGCCCTCATCGAGTCGATCGAACCAGTGCACTCGCAAACCCGTTGTTGAGCGTTACTCAAGAACACCCTGCGAACGAATCGCGAACCTTCATGATGATCTGTCCCATTTGGCGGCGTCGTAACTACATTCCTAGTTAGCCGCCGCCAATTCCATGGGCGTCATCATTAGTGAACCTACGGTGAAAACCGCCGTGTTTTAAAAACACTTCGACTGTTCACCGCCAACTCGCTGCCATTGGAAGGGGCATATCCCTATGCCACTTCCAATGACCGCATCGCTTCCAACCAAGGATTCATGGCAGCCGCCATGGTGACTGCCCAAACAAAGGACAGCCACCATGCACAGTTTGCCTACTTAACCGCTGACTACAGCAGTCATCCCTTTCGTCGTTGCATTCATGCCGAGGAACCACCCACGGCAAGCAAACGGTTCTGGACTGCCTTGCCCAGTTGTCCGTCACCATCAAAAACGCACTCCCGTGCGAAACTGATCGTGCTACCTACTTAGGACACACTCCCCCACTACGGCAGTTCAATCACTTGATGGATGTTGCATCAAGCACCGAGGACCAACCCGGTCGCCATAGAGGTTCCTGCATTAGTCATGCTCTTCACAGCAAGAGTCTCGTGGTTGATTGGGTGTTACCCCAAGGTCAATGTGATGTATGTGCGCCCGTCAGGACGCCATAGTTTCCGTCCGAAAGTGAATGCACTTCCGGGCGATTTCTGAGGCCAGAACGTAGAAGCTGCTCTCTTATCCGCCATCACACAGATTGTCACCGCTACCAAAAGTTCTATCGAACCCTACGAGGTAGCATTCTCGGCATCGACTCTCTTGCCACTTACCGGTAAGCCCTTGTTGTCGGGCCTTTCATGGTTGAGCTCTTCACGTTCGATGGATTTGCCATCGATACCCGGACACATCACTGTCCGAAGGGTGCTGTCACCAGCAACCCTGCTCCCCACACCGGCGCATGTTGGACGATCCTATCGCGGGACCGAACCCCATGGGTGGATTAGTAGCGATTGAAAAAATCGCTACGCACCAACTTTGAACATGACGGCCACTTCGATTTTTAAGATCGAATTGGTCTGTCTGCATCGCCCACCTTCAAATCGATGAAACCAAGAACTTGCTTGGCTCCACCAAAGAACCTATCGGATAGAACAAAGAGATTGCTCGTCTGGCATACAAAGCCAGCCGTATTACTTCTTTGAGCCTCCGTTGAGCTGGGCGAACATCTCTCGATGTACCCAGCTCGACTGCAACATGATGCGACTGTTGGTTAGACAGACCCCTTAGCCGACTGGTTAGGTCGGTTTACCGGGTACCATGTGTCAACGGAAATATTGTCAAAGCGTTTAACGAACACTGACAGTTGCGAGGTATCCGAACCTCGCGTGGAGTGAATTTATCGAAGAATTGGCTGTTACTCAAATCCTTAGATTAATCGTTTCGCTGGGATAATTGTGTTGCTTTGCCTCAGTTAGTGGTATACACTTTGTGATACCTAAATTTCGGAGTGAAACTGCCATGCAAAAACTACTAATCAAGCACGGGAACAGCCTCGCGCTCGTCATCGATAAGCCGATTCTGGATATGCTTCAGATTTCGGCGGACACTCCACTTGAGATTTCGACCAATGGAGATCAGTTATTGGTAACCCCGTGTCGCGACAAGAGCCGACAGAAAAAGCTTGCCGCGAGCTTGAAAGATCTCAACGGCAAATTTGCGGACGATCTTCGCAAATTGGCTCAATAGATGGAGTCGATTGATTTTCTCGAACTAATCGATGTGATTCAGATTCATCTGGATCAGATTGCAAACTATGGGGGATCACCAGAACTGCGGGATTCGGGCTTGCTCGTTTCCGCGATTGAACAGGCTCGTGCAACTTTTGACGGAAATTACCTGCACGAGTTCCCTTTTGAAATGGCCGCTGCGTATCTATATCACATTGTCATGAACCACCCGTTTGTTGACGGAAATAAGCGAACCGGCACTGTAGCGGCATTAGTGTTTTTGACTTGGAATGGATTCGCGATCGAATGCAAACCAGGCGAGCTTGCCGATCTCACGATTTCAGTAGCCGAAGGGAAAATGGGCAAGTCTGAATCCACCGATTTTTTTCGCGACAAAGCGATCCGGCTAACTTGAATGCAGTTTGCGAAAGTGGTCCGCCATGATCTGCATTCGAAGCGCAGCCGCGAGTGAATCGTTATTCCTTTGCAGTCGCCTATACGTCTGAACTGAGAAACGGTTTGCAGATGATACTGCTTCCTCTTCAAAGCGAGCTGCTTCCTCTTTGGAAAGTCCCTGCAAGTAGGAGACGACGGCCTTTGAATCTTCTTCTGATCTGTCCGGTGAATGCGGCTTTGACACTCCTGTTTTTGCCTTTGCTTTCTTTTCTGTTTGCGATACCTGGACTCCTTTTGTACCAATACTGCCGGACGGCTGCGATTGCTTTCGTTTGAAGGACTCAGGTATCGCGTATCCATCCCGGATCGCAGAAACAAGGAAAGCTGGAATGTTCTTTGGCGCATTCTTTGGCTGCTTCGAAAGCCAGTCAACGTAGACTATCGTTTCTTGGATAGATGGAAGCGAGAACTGAGACGCGAGCTCCATCGCTCCCTGCTCGGATACACCACGTTGGATCAGCATGTCCTTGACTATCGTTTGGTCAGTCGTCTCTGGTTCGCAAGGATTGTCGATTTCGTTGGTACTCGTCACCCTAGAAAGTCGGATCTTCCACTTCCCTGCTTTCACCTTGATATACCGATCTTCCTTCGGCATTGGTTTTAGGAAGCCAACCTCTTCCAGTTCGACCAAGCATGGTTCGAGCTTGGACTTTAGTTTTCCGCAATCGTAGTTGCGACTAAGTCCAACGTGTTCACATGCAAAACTCTTTAGGTCGAACACTAGGTTTTTCTGATGGTAAAATCGCTTGTCGAGGAATCGATAGGCCTGTCGCGCTGAAGGCAAATTCAGGGAAAAGTACGTTTCTAGATTGAGGCGCTTTACATTGCTCGATTGCACTGACTCCATGATCACTGAATTCCAAGTGATACTTGATTGTATGTCGCCGGATTTTGAGCTGCGTCCGACCAGATCAACCGACTCTAAGATGTGGAACGATTTGTTTTGCCAGTTGAGGTCCTTCCTGCTCCACCATGATCGTTTGTAGTGTAGCGTCACACTAACCCAACGCTGGAGCGACTCGTCGATTCGTTTGTAGGAGGCCCCGGAGTCTGGGATCCCAAGAATTTTTATAAGCTCATAGCGACTAAATCGCAATGTGCGGTCCGTAAAACCGTTACGTTGGTGCGTTAGATACATCAGCACAATCAAAATATCTGAGTCGGCTGCTGTTGGCAGTCCAAAGTGCTCGCTTCCAGTGACGATTAACTCTCGGTCGACGTGGATCTCTGCGCCCTCGTCGTAGATTCGATCTTTGAAGAACAGCGAGTTGCCTGTTTCACTCTTGTCACGACCGATGCTACCCAGTGGGAACTCGGCGAGGTTTAGTTCATCGCTACCAATTCGTCGCGTAGCGATCTTTTCCGGTATAGATTCCGGTTCGTTCTCGCCTTGCTTGAGGGCTGCTTGCCCCGATGAATTCATTGGCTGTCCCTACTTAGAAAAAATCACAACAACAGATAGCGCCTTGTTTTGATCTTTATGAACAAAGCTTTGTATATGCTTTGCCCCCTGGCAAGTGGTTAAATTCGTTAGGCAATTCGACCAGAAATCTCCCCGCAACATCGGTACAATCATCCCTCCAACATCGGTACAGGTCTCCCCCCAACATCGGTATTTCATCCCCTGTACATCGGTATCCATGTTCATTTCCTCCCCTGTACATCGGTATCATTGAGGAACTTGCGAAAGCCGACGATGAACCACAACGCAAAATCTCCCCCCAACATCGGTACACAGGTGTCACTGCGAGTTTTCATCGGTTCGATCTAACTGTAATCAATCCACCGCAACGAATTCGAGTTGTCACGTTTGTCGTTCATTGGAACACTACGTCCGTGACGTCAACGCAGCAATATAGTAAGTTAGCTTGCTGGTCATCTTGCATGAATGAACTCATGCAAGCTGTCTTGCTTGATTACTTGCAAACATGTTTGCAGGAATGAAAAGAAGAAGGTTGGTTTGCAGGCATGCAATATAGGAAGCTTGTCTGCATCGCAGCTTGAAATCTAAAAAGTAATTCGGCAATCGAACAAACATTCCATCTTGCTGAACGGTTTGCAGTGTTGTTAGCTTGCAAGCATGTTTGTTTGCACAGCTAATACAAAAGGTGGCGTCGGAAAAAGTACGATTGCAGTTCATCTAGCGGCTTGGTTTCACGATCAAGGATTTAGAACAGCGTTAATCGATGCGGATGCACAGCGGAGTTCTTCGCAGTGGATTACAGAGGTCGAGCCAGGAATCACGGTTGTGACCACGAACACTCCTGACGAATGCCTTCAAAAGGCACAAGAACTCCTTTTAAGCCACGATATGGTGGTTGGGGATGGCCCAGGTGGTCTCGATGATTTATCGAGGACTATGCTACTTTTGGCCGATCTCGCTTTACTACCAATTTCACCCTCGATTTTAGACCTTCGCAGCGTTCAACAAGCCACAACAATTCTGCGGTACGCGCAAGGCATCAACAAAGGGAAACCGGAAGGGTGTTTGATTCTGAACAAGATGCGAACCCGTGACACTATCAGTCGGGAGCTTAAGGTTGCAGCATCGACGCTCGGAGTTCGCGTTGCATCGAACGTGGTACGCGATCTTCAAGCGTATCGTGACGCAGCTCAGCAAGGATCCGTGGTTTCGCGGATGGGGAAGAAGAGTATTGAGGCCGCTTCCGACATGGACGCATTGTTTCACGAACTGGTCGATCCATTTCTGAAAAAACGCAAGAAAGTTGCCAACGGCTAGGTGATAACGTGTGGAGGTTTTATGACAGCAACGAAAAGACGAACAATGGGAGCAGCAATTGACGTATCGGCGGACAAGCTTGCGTTCATCAAAGGTGGCGTTCCATCGACTCCCGTAAACCAGTTCATGGAGGAAAGTGCTCCTATGGAGGTTGCCGTTCCTGTTTCGGTGGTTGCGGCGACAGCCCAATCGCCAATAGTTTCGCCGGAGCTTCCGGCGATCGAACTGGAAAAGGAAGTGGAGGAGGGAGAATCATCGGAATCGGTGCGTCGGAGGACGCGCCCACGCTCGAAACGCGAGACATCGATGCGTGACGAACCGATGCTTGGACTAGTTAACATGTTGGTTCCATTGACGACACGCTTGTCGCCTTCGACTGCCGCCGCCCTAAAAAGGGCTGGGCTCGAACAAAAACTCTATGGACGTCAACCAGGTACCGTCCAAGAAATCGCCGAGGAAGCGATCAAGGAGTGGCTAAACGGGCAGGGGTATCTTTGATTTGCGAAATAAAGTCCTTCCACAAGTTCCTTTGCGACAACGGACGTAATACAATCTGAATGGCAGACTCCTATTTCATAAGTCCAAAGTTTCGTCGCGAATGGCACGATACGGTTTTAGATTTGCTAGCTCGGATTGTTGGAGCATCTACCTTCAAGACTCGGAGACCGGCGTCGGTCGAATAAGGGTTCTTTAAGAAAGGTTTTTGCAAATGAGTCAACCACTAAACGAAGAAGAGACTAATTCCTTATGGGAAAAATCGCGTGCGCATGGACTGGCTGGTGAATTTGAATTGTGCTTGGAAGCAACCAACACCCTTCGGGGTTCGTTGATCGATGGTGCTGCGCCACCGAAATTTTTTAAGGAAAACAGCACGATTCGCAATGAAGATTTGTTGCGAACAATCGCAATAAAGGGATGCGACGACAACATTGCAGCTTTAAAAAAACGATTGGGAGAAGACAACTAGCTCACTAGATTCGTAACCAGGTTCCAATGATCATTCCTCTTAGGAGATTGCGACCGACGCCAACCTCCACTCACACCGGTCAACAATCCAATGCCACGCCAAACGCAACGAAAAATGCTCTCTTCGCATTTGCGATGGCACGCACGACCGTACGAAGACAAACGCCTACGCGTAATGCGGTTTCAATCTGAGAGTAACCGAGAAAAAAATGATCGCGTATAATTTGAAAGTCGCGCGATGTCGTCGTAACACGAAACCATTCCAAATTCTCTTGTGCTTTCCGAATTCGATCCATGCTAAGATCTGCAACGTCGATTGACTGAGAACCCGATAGGGAGATTGCATTGCGCTTTTTGAGATCGCGGCGGAGAGCAGAACCAAAATCACTTACGTTTAGCCAGCAAAAACCGCCGATGCTACCATTGAAGCTTGGGCGCGTGCGAAACTCGATAAGAACGCATTGTGCGATATCATCGCAATCAGCTTGCTGCCAACCCACATGCTCTGAATACGAAAACGCCAATTCGCGAATTAAAGCCAAATCATCTGAACTGCCTCGCGCTTTAACGAGTGCAAATGAAAGATGACGAAACAAGTACAAAGGTACTTTTTTCGACGAGAACTCCCCAGAAATGGCTTCTTCCTTCGATTGCCAAGTTACTGTTTTCACGGTATCGCTCCACAACTCGAGTTACTGCACCAAAACGGTACCGGCAACTCGTAGAACGAATTGGGAGCAGATTGAATCGACTGTCAATTCTCGATTGACAACGCCTCAACCCAGCCCAAATCGAAGCGGACGAATAAACACCCACTACAACGAGAGACTAAGTACGATGGTCACAATGCACAGCGGAGGACTGCCATGGTCACGCTTAGCATGTAACTGCTCTTTGACGAGCGTTGGTACGAAAGACGAAGTGGTGAAAATAACCGCATTTCCTGAGAAACAAGCTGTTAGACCCGTGACAATCCCCTGTGGATTTTTCCCTTCACGGCAATTCCACTTTAACGAATGGGAATCGTTAATGGTAATCGGAGCGAACCAACCCATATTTCCCAATCGATGAATGGAATGACAGCTAAACAGTGGCATTCGTGGAGTGTTCTTTTCTGAAAGAATGAAGTCTCGGTAACTAGACACACGGTGCGAGTATATCTTTCTTCGCAATTGCAGCTAGCGGGGCAAGGGCTAATTCCGAAATTTCCTTGCTCGGAAGCAACTTTCCGTAAATTTCAAAAATTGTCGTCCATTGTGTGGCTCATTTCGCCCGCGAACACGGGGTATTAAGGGTAGAGCCCCTCAGTCTGCTACGGATCAGCAAACCAAGGTGCGTCTTTGAGAAGAGCTAATTGCAGTTACCGGCATCGCTGCCGTTTGTTGCATTGCCGATCTTGCCAATCTTCTTGGCGGCACTCGTAGAAATGGATTCTCACGTGCCGATTGATTTCACCCTCAAACGACTTGGAGTACGCGCGTGTCAGCCAATGAATCTACTAGTTCGAAGGAACTCTCAAAACCAACACAAACCGGGGCCATATCCAATAGCAACGAGAAGCTTCCAGAGCGTTTGAACAAGAGCGCTGAAAGACTAATTGCAGAGGCTACGGCAAATCAGCAAAAACTCTTCCGGATGCTTATCGGGAGCGTGCCTCATGCCATGTCAATTGGTGAAAACCTAATTGCACTGACTGGGTTTGTACCACGCGGAGAATACCTTGACGTAGTTGCGGAGAGGTTCTGCAAGCCAAATGGGATTGGAATTCGTACGGCACAAAGATACTGTCTTCTCGCAAGAAATGCACATCGATTATTCGAAGCACTGCGCATTGGAAAGCCAGATCTAGAGCAAGCGTCGATTGATAAGCTTCTTGAAAACCTATCAATCAATCAAGCACTCACATTGATTCGACAGCTTGTTAGTGGGCAATCAATTGATCCACAGGGAGTAATTGGAGTTTCACTGCCGACACCGGACGAGAATGATTGGTTGACCCCGCCTGAGATTCTCGACCCAGCACTTGGCTTACTAGGCGTAGTCGATTGTGATCCATGCGCGGTTCCAGGGACCAATCCGTTGCTGGCTCTTCGTGCAATACATAAACCGATGGACTCGTTATCCGAGGAATGTGATTGGACAGGCAAGCTGTTCATTAACCCAGGTCTTAAGGGAATCCCTCATTCAAAGTTCGTGGAAAGAGCCCTGTTCGAATTCACTAGCGGCGATCTGCAAGAAGCACTAATTCTCTTGCCCGCTTGCACTAACGCCAAATATGCATCGCTTCTCCGAACATACCCTAGGGCTTTTACCAACCGCCCGTTGATTGTCAGTGGCCCAACGCTTCCAAAGCGCATGCTTCGGCAACCACTGATGCTGGTATTTGTTGCGCCCAAAGATCGTTGGCCTGAATTTGTCTCGGCCTTTAATGACCCAAGCTCGTTCGACATCTTTGTTCCGGTAGCGGTCAATCCATAACGGCCACCCACTTGCCATCGTCTCCAGTCTTCCTTTTCTGTTTTCCGTTTCCCAATTGCAATATCGAGAAAAAACATGCGTTCCCAATTTCACAAAGTAAATTTCCAAGTGCCCAATAACGATCTCCGTAAAACTGGCGTGGTCGTCATTAACTTCCGCGGAGGAGGGCATGGATGTAGCAGCAGCTTCCGAGCAATCCGCCGAAAACACGAAATCAATGTGTTTTGTGATGTCGCCTCAGAGCTTACCAAGCATGAACTTGATTTCATGCGAATTCCGGACAGTTACATACTCCCTCTTTCCGAACGCGAGTCGATTCTTTCGCTCATTCAATCGGAACACGGGGATTGTCACAAAGTAATCGAGCAGATTGGCAACGCTCTCGCTGCTGAAGGTATGGGGCAGTGCTCAGGAATCGGAGCGATTGCGGGGAAGGAGCTACTAAAAACTCGTCGATTTAACGATTTCTTGGAGGACCTCGGGAGCAAGGCCATTCGAAAGTCTGGTGGGAACATCAAGCATTTCGAAATACGAGGCTTTGGCAGCGGTGCAGGTGGTACGAATGCGCTGCTTGAATTAATTGTCATAACTGCAATTGTGATCCACCTGCAAAAGTTGGGCGCGACGATCGCAGTGAAGTTGTATATGACGGACTCCGTTGCTTTTGCAGGACTGGGCAACAACATCCACGCAAATCAGGCAAGCGCTCTCGTTGAAGTGGAACGACTAATCCGGAGTTCGAAAATCGGAGATTGCAGTCGGGTTGTTTGGGATCTTCGTTTGATTGGCGCCCCACCTGTCGGCGATGATGACCTACTTCGTCAAGAGCATATGCTCGTTGATACTCAAGCTTGGTTTTGTGCTGAAATGAAACCAATCCTCCAGATCAAAGGTCCGAATGTCGCCTTGAGTGGTCCATTTGGAAATATCACGCATACTTCGACCGACTTTTTCCAATGCATCCCAAGGGCGCAGATTGCAAAGACCATCGCATTCGAATACCACGCAGCCATAGAAGAGGCGATTGGAAACATTAGACCGATACCTTCAATGATTCGATCGATCAACTCGAATCACTTCGTTACCCCATCAATTCGCAATAGCATTGCGGAAATCATTGGTGGATGCGATTCCATGACTGTAGAGGATATGATTCGTGCTACGTTGCAAGACGAAGGACGTCATAGCTACGACTTTGCAGCACTAAACACTCAGGATGAAACATATGACTGTGAGTTGATTGGCGAACACTTCACAACTCCACCCAAAAGCCTCTCGGAAGCGATTCATAACCTCACAACGCTAGCAACAATCCAGTCTGTGTTGAGGCGGGAGGAGGTAAACGTTACCAAAAAGCTTGATGGTATACGAAGTAAGCTCAAAAGGCTTACTCGCAAGTCTTATAGAGTCTACGGGAGGGCGCAGTCAGCAACACGGTTTGTCAAAACTGCTTACTCACGAGCTGTTCGACTTGGAAATGAACTTCGTAGGTTTTCGGATCAACTACTTGCCAATTCGTCAATGCAAGCCGAATTAGGCAAATCCATTCGAGCGATTAAGGCCGAATACGAGAGCCAACTATCGAGACTCACGCAAGTTAGAGACACGCTTGAGGATGACCGGAAGAAGGGACGGATTACAGATCGAAACGATCTGTACTACTTCAATTCAGTTGATGTGGCGTTTGAAGATCTCTTGACATTGACCTCACTCGACGACCAGCGTCGGCAATTGGTTTTAGCTGCACAAGCCACCATGGTCAGCGTCGAAGGCCTGCGGTACATCTTAGGCGCACCCACAAACACAATTGAAGATCTAGCCATTGCCACTATTGGGACAGCTCACACTACAGGAGCTTGGCCTGGTGCCCTTCAGCGATTGTCGGCAAAAGTCGTTATTGTTCTTCCGCCGACAAATAAAAATCTCAATGTGGCTCTCAAGGCTGCCATCACCAGCATGGCACCAGGAGTAACGGTGGTAACTTCGGATTCATGTGACATGGGATTGAACGTTGTTCGTTTTCATCTATTCACTCCCGAGCATAAAGACGATCTGCTCCCAGGTTACCTCAAGTCTGAGTATCAACGTGCGATGCAGGGACCGACGCGAGTGCTTCATCAAATGCCCTCCATGTAGTGCCGCAACTTTCTGAACCAAAACCTATCCTTCTTGAACAAGCACCAACACTAAACTTCGAGGAAATTTAAATGTCTACTACAACATATCGATCACTGATCACTGGCGGAGAAACACAAACGCGTGAACGACGCTTTGCCATTCCATGGCCTCTGCTTTCTTTTGTTCTTTCCCTTGCACTGTTACTCGCATTGTTACTCCTCTTTCGACTCAGGCATCTGCATCAAGTAGCCGCTAGAGCAATCAAATCTCCCACCGTTGAAAATCGAATCGAATCGGAGACGTATCGAGGACCAATTTCGCACCTTATCGGGAGTGAGGTCCTTGATTCTGTTGCGGTCTCTGAAGACCGTGTGGAGCTTGAGCGATCCAAGGTCAAGAAAGCAAGTGCAATGTCGAGCAAACTCGCGTCGAGCTTTGTCGATGTCATTGCACACAATAGAGGTAGATTGAGTAATCTGGGAACCGAATTGAGTGAAGCCCCCCAAATCATCGATGAAAAATTGCTTGCATCCGTAAATGATCGGCTTACAGCTCTACCGGGGCCAATTACGCTTCCTGAAAAAATCGCGATTCGCAAGATACGGTCGACGACCGGCGTCGTATCTACATTGCAGGTAGATATCCTAGATGGCTCGGGTAAGAGCCTGGACCAACTTTCAATAGCCGATATATGTGTTACTGATACCGAAGGCCGAGACTGGCCGCTAATTGCAATCGATCATGTCTCCTCGCCACTTGCGGATCATTCAATTGTAGTGTTGGTCGATAAGTCTAGTTCGATGGCTGGCGATCGATTGGTCAAGCTACAAGCTGCTTTGGACGTTCTGATTGCCAATTGCTCTAGCTCCACACGTCTCGCAATTATCGGGTTCGACTCCAAGGTTGTTCCACTATCAGTATTTACGAACGACCATCGTGTACTGAGTGATGCAACGAAAACCATCGTGGCCGATGGCGCAACCGAAATCACCAAAGCGATCGACTTCGCTGTTAAAGAGTTGTCCAACAAACCTGGATACCGCACGATCCTGCTTTGTACCGACGGACAAGACAACAACCTAGCCTCCAACATGAAGCGAATCGTTGATGAATGCGATCGATCTAAGATATCGATAAACGTCTTGGGGCTAAACGACCCAACACTTGATAAGACGAATCTGGCCAATATTGCAAAAGCCACTCATGGTCAGTTCTGCCTTGCCGACAATCCACTCGCGATCAGCGAACAGATGCAACGTTTGATTGGATCGTATTCCAAACCCTCTTATCGAGTGTTCGTCTTTAATCCTTCAAGGAAGCTTGACCGCTTCCGATTCAGCCTTATCTCTCGCCCCGACATTTGCATCGACGTCACTCCTTAGCGAAGGCGACACGCGTGTCGCCTTCAAGACCAACTTAAAGAGACGAATCCGTAACCACCGAACCACACACACCGTTGCATGTAATGCATGATCGGCCACGGACTGCCAAGAACTAGTTTCAATGTAGTACCAACAACTGAATGAAGAGAAAGGAAAAAAGAAAATGACAAAAGAAAAAACAGCATCGACCCAATCCCCGGCCTATGAGGCCCGTTTGAACCATGTCCGCGTCACGATATGGGAGAACGTCAATAAAGGAACAGCCTATTTCAACACGGTTGTTACAAGACGGTACAAGGAAGGGGACGAGTGGAAGGAGTCCTGCACCTTCTCAGGACTTGGTGATTTGGCTTTGGTTGCAGAGGCTGTCAATCTAGCACAAATTTTCATTCGGGAACGAACGATGAAGAGCAGCGACACCAACACTCAAGACTTTGAAAACTAGAGGAGGGAACAAAATGAATGTTGAGCAAAAAAACTTTTTTGATGACTTCGATGTGATTGATGTTTACAGCCGAACCGAGGCAATTGACGACGGCTTTCTAGTGGACCTTTCAAGTACCGCACGCGAGGTGGGGATTTATTACCCCGTTGCGGTCACTTCAACTGTTTACGCGGATTGCATCGCGTTCCCCGTAGATGAAGGTTGCCTAGATGAGCAAGAGCGAACCGTGGACTTGATGACTACGATTCATGCTCTTGTTCGTATGGGTAAGGGAGAAAGAGAGATCAACTTTGAAATGCCAATCGAAGATGACACCGGGGAATGTCAGGCCGTGGCCCTCAAACTCGTTTGCGGGCCTGGCGACCTTGGAGAGCCCGTTATCACCGTAATGAAGCCCGACGAAGACTAGACCGCTTAAACACCGGTGGCCGAGCTCGCCTTAAAGGCTCGGCCACCTCATCGAAACTATGGAGAGAATCATGCAACGCATAACGGACACACAAACAACTTACCGACTAGCTGGCAGTGTTCCAGTTTCGGGGATAGTTGCCGATCTGGAACAAGCACGCAGGGCCAACGAAGAAAGATCTTGGGGAGTATCGGACACTGAGAGAGCTCTCGCAGATTCAGAGCGGCTTCTTGAAGCCTTGGTTCAGCTTTTCTCAGCATCAGAACTTTGGCACATCATCAACGACTATTCCAAGACTTCGAGGATACTTTTCAAAGTATCGCTCATGGTTGAACCTGTTAAGGAATCTCGTGATTTTTAACCTCTGCTCGTTGAGCTTGTTTCGACAAATCACTACCAAAATGATTTAACAATGATTTTTGAGTTGAATAGATTTTTGTTAAAGGTTTTGTTTTTAAATTACTTGACACACCGTTGCACCCAGTGCGGACGATCGCGAATTTCATACGACCCAAAGTCATACCCTCTAACAAGTTAGGAGTGTCTGCAATTTGCAGACATAGCCCCATGAAACGCAAGTCCGAAACGGTATCGTTCCGGTTACCGCTCGACCTCTTGAAGCTTTTGGATCAGGAATGCAAAGCATTCAATATCTCGCGAGGTGACTTCGCTCGAACGGTCCTTACAAATCGGCTCACCTCAGCCGAAGAGGAGTCGAGAAAGGTCGAAACTGAACGACTGATAACTACGCTCGAAGCGGTTCAAGGTGAAGTCAAGCTGACTGAGCGCAAGCTGGCTCGCCTTTTGTACCTGCTACTCACTACGCCTGCCAACATCTCGGCAGATGACGCTCGAAAAATTACCAAAGAACAGTTTCTGGGGCACTCATGATTGCATTTATTATGACCGCAACCATCGCAGCAATCACATCCGGTTTTGACGGCAAGTACTTTACCGAACCCACAGGCGAATACTATATGTCGACCGAAAATAAACGTGGCCAATGGTTTGGAGGAGCAGCTAAAAAGCTCGGACTGACGGGATTCGTTTCGCCAGACTCATTCAAAAATCTGTTAGCCGGATATGATGCGAACGGAACGAAGCCCCTCGTATCTCACCGAGGTGAAAACCGAGTTCCTGGCGTAGACATTTGCTTCTCTGCGCCGAAATCGGTGTCAACATTGTGGGCGGCCTCCGACGCTCAAATGCGAATAGCAATCGAACTTTGCATACGAAGATCGGTTCAAGAAGTACTCCGCTTCATCGAGGACCGACTCAAGTTGGTTCGACGGGGGCGCGGTGGTGTTGATACGGAACATGGGAAAATCGCTGCCGCCCTTTTTGAGCATTCAACCAATAGATCCGGCGACCCGAATCTACATATCCATGCAGTGATCTTGAATCTGATTGTTCGCGCCGATGGCAAGTTTGCACACGTCCATACGAAAGAGCTATTCGCGTGGACCCGGACGCTTGGTCCGATGTTTCGTGCGACACTCGCAAAATCACTACGAAACGAATTAGGACTGGAACTGACGCGGCCAACCGATAGTCTCGGTAAAGATAAGTGTTGGTTTGAAGTTAAAGGCGTTCCTGAAGACCTTTGCCGAGCTTGGTCATCGCGCCGAGCGGAAATCGAACAGTTTACGAATCGTAGTGGCGAGGCACTCGGAAATATTTCGGCGCAAGCTCGATCCTCTGCCAACCTGGCAACGCGAAAGAGCAAGAAGCTGCTTCCAAGCATCTCGGAACTCAATCAAGAATGGGAGCGAGTTGCTAAAGAGCATGGGTTTACAGCCAAGATCGCTAACGCGCTGCGGGGAACCCCAAAAGTGCTTAACAACAATCGAGCGTACCGAGACGCACTCCGGGAATCATTGAAGGAATTGACTGACCATGAGGCTCACTTCACATATCGCGATTTACTTCGCAATTTAACTGAGCGGTTGCAGCACATAGGATTTTCCTCGGGTGAATTGGTCGAGCGACTCGACAATTCTTTACATCAGTCTCAGACTTTGCTTACGTTGGCGGGCGAGGGCGTAGATCGTCGGCTGACGACCAAAGCAATGTGGGAACTTGAAAAAGACTTTCTGAAAAATGTCGAAACACTTAAGGAAACAAAAGGCGCTAGAGTCAACCCTCGGAAACAACAAAAAGTACTTCGTGATCGAAGCGAGTTAAGCTCTGACCAGATAGAAGCGATTCGTGACTTGACCGAATCGACTGGCTCTATTCGCGTTCTTCATGGTATCGCAGGTGCTGGAAAAAGCTACGCCATGGAGGCGCTCCGGGAGGCATTCACTAAAAGTGGCTACCAAGTCAGAGGTGGCGCTCTTTCTGCAATAGCAAAAGAGGAACTTGAAAAGCAATCAAAGATCGAGTCGCGGACTGTCGCAAGTTACCTGTGGCATCTTGACAAGTCGCTTATGCGAAAAATTGTCGACCGACTTACCCACGATTTGAAACAGATCATTCGAGCGGCAGCGAATAAACACACATTCAAATACCAACCACTGAAACTGGACAAAAAGACAGTCTTGGTCATCGATGAAGCTGGCATGTTAGACACAAAGTCGATGAACAGACTTCTCAAAATTGCGATCAAGGCACGTGCAACTGTCGTCTTGGTTGGAGACGACAGCCAGTTGCAACCAATCAATGCTGGCGGTCCCTTCCACCATCTCTTAAAGAATCATAAGGCCGCCTCTTTGACGGAGAATTGGAGGCAGAAAGATTTGAAAGACCGCGAGGCGGTGAAAGACATTCGCGAGGGTCGGGCCGCTCAAGCACTAAAGAGTTATCAAGAGCGTGGACGGGTAACCGTTGCAGGTTCGAGGCAGGAAGCAGCCCGAAAGCTCGTTGAAAAATGGCGGGAGTCTGGTGGTGTCGAGCGTCCACGTGATCACGTAATTTTTACTGAAACACGTCTTGAGGCGAAGGAGGTCAATCGACTTTGCCAACAAGAACGATTGAAAAATGCAAATCGCACTAACTCTGCATGTTTGACTCATTACGACGAAAAGTTCTTCGTCGGCGATCGAGTTTTATTTCACAAAGCGGATAGGACTCGCGGAGTCGAAAATGGTTATCGAGGTACGGTGACTAGTCTCAATCGAGTCACGAAGACTATGCGAGTGAGACTTGACGATCCCAAGGAAGGTAAGTCTGCGATTGTCCAAATTCCGCTTCGTTCTGTTGACGCGGATGCAATCACTCTTGGCGATGCTTCAACGACTCACAAAGGGCAAGGAACGTCCGTTGCCAATGCGTACGTGCTTATGGGTGGGGGGATGTCGGACAGGAATATGGCCTACGTCCAGCTTACACGAGGCAAGGAATCAACACATCTTTTTGTGGACGAACTCAGTGCGGGTCCAGACCTTTGTGATATCGCTCAGCGAATCGGGAAAGACCGCACCAAGACACTTGCTCATGAACACGCAAAGCACCCAGAACAATCACACTCCTTTTGATTCAAAACTCCTGAAGGGTCTAAGACATGAACGAATTCACAGAACAGCTTAAACGCATCTACAACGCGATCTACATTTGGTGCGAGTGGGGGATCACGACTTGCTGTCTGGCTTTTGCCATTCCGTATTACATCCTCATTGTATGCTTCCTAGTTGTGCTTCCGTTTTTGTACTTTGCCTTTGCGATTCAAGCTCCATTTTGGGGAGCGGTGTACTTGATCGTGATCGCGGCACTGAGTGCATGTACGATTTATGCAAAGTACACATCAGAAGACGACGACGGTCCGCGTGGGAACGGGCGAAGCGTCTATGACGAAGACGATTTTACTGATTCGTTTGCTGACAATCATCGTGACAGGCCACGATCGCGTTCCCGAATTGTTGATGGTCCTTCGAATCGAAGGGGGAGCTAACATGAGCCGAAACAATCGTAGCCTCATATCTATGGTGAAGCGAATCTTTGCTGGCCCAAAGCGACAGGCACCTATCCAAGTAATAAGTTCCAATGAGGAGTTTATTCGCTTTGGAAAGTTGTTGATTCCAGAGCAAGAGGGCACAAATCACTTTGCCATCGTTGGTAGTACTGGTTCAGGCAAAACAACTTTGCTTCGATTGCTACTCCAATCGATCCTGCCGCGAATTGCAAACCGCGATTCGAGAGCTCTGATCTATGACGCTAAGCAGGATGCATTGCCGATTCTATCGGGGATCGTCGATCCGGAGACAGTTGTGACCATGAATCCTTTCGACACTCGCGGTAGATCTTGGGATATCAGCAAAGACATCAATGAGCCAAGAATCATGGAAGAGTTTTGCCAGAACTTGATTCCACCAAGAAACGAGAGTCAGCCGTTCTTTACCGATGCATCGAGGAATCTGATGTATGGCGTACTATTGAGCTATTTTTTGAGCGGCTTCAGTTATTCGCTTGGGGATATTTTGCGTGCCCTACGAAGCAAACACCTGCTCTATCAAATACTTCAACGACATGCGGCTACTAGGCACTTGGTCGAAAACTACCTTGAGAATCCAAAGCTCGCTTCGAATCTAATGCCATCCGTTGGGACTTCTATTCAACCATTTGAATCCATCGCAGCGTGTTGGGATCATGCTGAAAAATCGGTTGCAATTAGGGACTGGTCCAAAAAGAGCTACACCCTTGTATTAGGAAATTCCGAGGTCAGCCGATCATCCATCGACAGCATAAATCGTTGCATATTCAAACGGGCATCCGACGTAACACTTGATCAATCCGAAAGCAAAACCCGACGTACTTGGTTTGTTTTGGACGAATTGGCCGATGCTGGAAAATTGCCGGGATTAATATCCCTAGCAAAGAAGGGACGAAGTAAGGGAGCCTGCATTGCTCTAGCCTTCCAAAGCATATCCGGGCTCCGAGACCAAAGTCTGTATGGAAAGTACGGAACCGATGAACTGATGGGACAAATCGGCACTCGGTTTATTGGAAGGCTCGAATGTGTCTCGACCGCTGAGTACATTAGCCAACTGATTGGCGAACAAGAGTACGTTGCAGAATCAACTAGCTACACCAGCGCAAAAGAATCCAGTACCACGCGAAACTATTCGGTCCAGGTTCGCAAAGCCGTTCTCCCTGGAACACTCCTGGATCTCAAACCGTGCAGCCAGAAAAACGGACTAACTGGTTTCTGTATCACCAGATCGTTGGGCACTTTTCGAACACACATCGACGGCAATCAGCTTTTTGATGTGGATCTCGGCTCGATTAACGAGTCCGTGCCCGCTTTTGATCCTCGCCCAGCAATCCAGCAGATTCTTCAGCCCTGGACAGAAGATGAAGCGACAAAATTTGGAGTCGATCTCCATTTTCGGATTCCGAGGAAGACGCCAACAACAAAACCGGAGGCGTCGCCAAAAAAGAGACGTTCAAAATCAAAAACCAACCCGATCGCTGACCCACTGGAAGGACTCTTCGAATGAATGTTGATAACGAAATCAAGGAGCACGTGAGTGTTCCAGAAATCCTCACGGTAAACGATGTTGCCAAGCTCCTTAAGCTTTCGATTCGATCCGTTTGGAGACATGTAGCCACAAACGCGATCGTCAAACCGATTCGGATCGGTGGATCGCTTAGGTGGCGTGCAAGTGACATTGCAACTTGGCTCGCCTCGATTCCTCACAACGAGAAATCGCTAGAAGAAAATTTTTTGCAAAACCAGATGATCGATTTGAAGGATCACGCTACGATCCAGAATAGGGAGTCATCATGAACCCAAACGACAAACTCCTACTGTCTTCGAAAGAAGCGGCCAAGTTACTGAGCATTTCAGAACGGACGCTTTGGACTATTACCAATTCAGGCCAGATTGCTTGCGTGCGAATCCTTGGTGCCAAGCGATACGCAAGAACCGATATCGAAAAATTCATCAGCCAACAAACGGAACGATCTCCGTCTGCTCCACAGCAGACCGATGGCGCGGCAAACTCCTAAATCCCATTTTCACAGATTCAAGTCACTGCGAAAGTTGTCAAAAACATGGCTTCCCTTAGCTCAAAGTCCGACGGCTCACGAGAAATATATTTGGTCATTGGAGACAAACGACCACGAATTCAACTGGGCAAGATTCCAAAGAAGGGAGCCGATCGAATACTCGCAAAAGTGGAGTCGCTGTTGTCATCCAAGACCTCCGGTTCTGCACCGGACGGCGAGGTGTCGGCGTGGCTCGCGAGTCTTCCCGACAACGATAAGCTATTAGAAAGGCTGGTAGCACTCGGATTGACGGCGGCTCGACCAAAAGTCCAGGCGGAGGTGGCCGCAATGCAGTCAATCAAAACGCTCGTGGATAATTTTGTCATTCACAAGCGACCACTCATCGCGAAGAACTCCCTCGACAAGCTTGAGGGTTCCTTGGCACGGCTGACGGAATTTTTGGGTGACGACCGAGACATCGCCACGATTTCGCTCGGCGATGCGGCAGCGTTTGAATCATGGGGGAGAAAGAAAGGGGCGAGTGAGGCCCATCAGCGAACGCTAAACCGCTATGCCAAACAGGTTGCATCGCATGCTGTCGATCATGGATGGATTCCATCCAATCCGTTTCGAAAACTAAAAAGCACCGCGTTGGCCGCAACCGTCAGACACTTTGTATCTGAAGCCGATACTGTGAAATTGCTCGCCGCCTGTCCTAATCATCCTTGGAAGGTACTGATTGGCCTTGCCCGTTATGCTGGGCTTCGCGTGCCAAGCGAAGTTTTTTCGCTGACCTGGGAAGACATCGACTGGAAGACGGGCTGTCTGTCGATTGCCAAAAACAAAACCGCTGCCAGGGTCTGTCCGATTGTACCGCAACTTCTCCCGATACTTCGCAAAGCTTGGGAGGAGAGAACGGGCGAGAAGGTGCTTCAACTTTCAATCAGCAACATTCGAAGGCGGTTTCCATCGATCATAAAAGCAGCGAAGTTGAAGCCGTGGGAAGACATGTTTCAGACCCTTCGTCGGTCCTGTGAAACGCACCTAATTTCTCTTGGGCACCCTCATCATGTCGTTTCGGACTGGTTGGGGCACTCAGTTCAGGTGTCTAAAGACCACTACCTGATGGTGACATCTGAGGATTTTGCAAAGGCAACTCGACTTTCGGAGTCCGCAAAGCCATCGGAAAAATCGGGGGCATTTTCGGGGGCAGTAAGCGACCGCGAGGGGGTGCAAGAGCCTGCACAGCGTGGAAAGGAGCCAAAACCGATAAAGCCTAGAAAAGCAAAAAGCCCTGGAAATTTCCAGGGCTTGCGAGGTCTTTCGACCAAATGCGAAGCTCCCCCGGGTGGGCTCGAACCACCGACACACGGATTAACAGTCCCGCGTACACCTCCAACAGGTCGGACGACAATCCCTTTTATGGTATCGACTTACGTCATCGCGTCAAGCGTCCGCCTAATTTTGTTTGCACTACAGTTTGCACTAGCTCTGATTCGGTTGCTGACAACTCATTGCAGCCATCGACATCGATCGACAAAATCATCGCCGCTTGGCCGCACCTTCCACCTCATATTCGAGACTCCATTCTTACTCTAATTGACTCTGTTCAGTTACGCACAAGATACGATTCCGAAGGCACAAAACCAAGTACGTGTTTACCGAGACAGTCCATCAATTTAGCAAGATTTTCGTAGAGAAATCGGCTGGCAATAGAATTGGTGGAACATACTTTGGCCCCGGGCCTATCAACCGTTCCTTGATCCAGTCTTTAAAATCTTTTCCTCGCTTGGCGAATGTCGCGAATAGACTTGTTAGGGTCTCAAACGTCCCTACTCCTTTTTCGGATCGGTTGCAGCAACCAATTTTTCGAAGTAGCACTGCTGTCCGAAGGGTTTGTTCCGCGTAGTTGTTGGTCGGTGGTATTTGTCGATCATGGAGATGCTTAGTGAATTCGGTTTCGTAGTCTCGAAGATGGCGAGCAAGCCTGGATGTCGCTTCGCATTTGTCCTGAACGTGCCCTGCGATCCACGTGTGAAAATTGTTTTGGTGATCCCAGATCTTGTTTGCATATTCGACATGCGAAATCGCGTCCCGATTCTTGCTCAGTTCGATGCCTGCGGAAAGTAGACTTCGAATGCTAAGCAGGTCTTCTGCCACGCCGATGTTCGCCTCAAGCATTTCAGATATACGATGCATTGGATGTGAATTGCATCGAGCGGTGTGGAAAGCGTCATAGCCTTTGTAGCCATCGCATACAACCGTTCCCCCAAAGTGCGGACCGAGAACATCCATCGCGGTTTGATTCGTTCTGTCACCTACTTGGAAAAGTACGATGTCGGGACTGCAAAAGCAATGAAGGTAACGGTTGATCCCCTTGAGCCACCAACCAGTCTCATCGCCATGAACCACGTCTCGATTGGCAATTTGCAGCTTCAAAATGGATATCAAACCTTTGGACTTGTTCGCAACGCTTTGGGTCGCACGGACGATGCCGCCAGGAGAAAACGCAA
>JANMHA010000037.1:0-7620 GCA_031374925.1 Pirellula sp.
GATAGGCTTCGCCCGACTTTAACGAAACCTTAGCGGGTGTCTTGGAAACCATTGCCCATGTCGCTGCCAGATCACTGGACGAACGAGAGTGCCATTCGCCGGGAACAGTCACTTCGACCTGGGTTTCAAGTTCTTGGTCCATAAAAATTCTCCAATGTTACTTTGCAGAGATTTAGCCCCGACGCATACCAGACGCTAGTATCCCGCAAAACAGAAATCTGTTTGATGGCGATGTACTCGATCTTCACGCCTTTACTATCTTCCATCCATCGGTTGGTTTCACGGTAGCGCAACTTGGCCCGCCATCTTTGGCAGTTCCAGGAATAGTAGCCTGCAACAATCGCTTCGGCTTTTCCTCTACCGAATCGATCATATCCCAAGTGATTGTTTCCAAAGGAATTTTGATTCGACGCTGCCAACAACCATCGAACTGACCAGCAGATTTGCCGATGTCTATGTAGATGAACCTGCCAGTTGGCGGACCTTGTGAGATTGGGCCACCAAATTTCGGCGGACCATCATCACGATTGCCTTTGACAATGATGGTGCATTCGACGGTAAGGTTGCCAGCCTTTGATCGTTGGACCGAAATGGTTTTGTAGTCATTTCCTTTTCCCTCTTGAATGCCGAAGTCTACTCCAGGCGGAGGATCAACAAGGACGATCCTTAGAGGCACAGCGGTTTCTGATTTGGGTTCCTTAACCATGTTACGTTTCTACCTCTCCATAAAAAACTGCCAACCAAACCGTTGGCTCGTCAGGTGTGGTCCAGTTTGTCGAACTCGCTATCCAGGTTTCTGATACCCCATTTCATCGTATACCTATCGCAATAAGCCTTGATCGCTACAGGATTTCGATGATCTAAATTCAGCCACTCGCTGGAAGCACGAACCATCGCATTTTCTGCCTCGATTTTTTCCGCTGGACGAATCTCAACCCAATCAGTTAGCGATCCCCAAATCAGCCAAAATGGATGCATGATGTCAGGAGAACTTTCGACCTCTGACATCGCAATTTTCCAGATTTCTACGCCAGCGTCATATGGTTCGCACTTACCGCCAGTGATTGTTCGCATGTGCAATTCAATTTCAATTAGGCTCGCAAAAACTTCCATTTGCTTTCGATCAATTTAAACCTTTTGTTGTCGCTTCCGCCCTTGCAAATGTTCGGGATCGAACTTGCCAATCCACTGCAACATTTCTTCGTGCTGTTCATGGTCAGAATCGCCGATGATTTGGACGTATTTAGCCTCGAAACTTCACGAAACCTGTCTTTCATGTTTGACTTTTAGTAAACTACCTGCAAGTCGCCTATTGGCGGCGATTCGAGAGACGATCAGATCATCACTGTAGGGGCGATTCAGGTTTGCTCGGTATTGCCGAACTGAGGGTTAGAAGCATGAATTTTTGGTCAAAATTGTTCGACACTTCTGACTTCCCCGCTCGTTGGCATTGCGGCAGGTGGACGGATGGTCACGGCTGGTTGCACATCCTCTCTGATCTGGGCGTGTGGTCCGCATATTTTGCCATCCCTGGCGTACTGGCCTATTTCGTTTTACAACGGAAGGACTTGCCATTCCGCAAGGTGTTTTTGCTTTTCGGTGCGTTCATTCTACTCTGCGGCACGACGCATCTCATGGAAGCCGCCATTTTTTGGTGGCCCGCCTATCGACTGGCGGGGATACTCAAGCTCTCAACGGCCATTGTTTCGTGGATCACGGTTTTCGCACTGATAAAAGTTGCCCCAAGAGCGGTGGCAATGAGGTCGCCAGAAGAGCTTGAGCGAGAAATCGCCGCCCGTAAATCTGCCGAAACTGAATTGCAGCGACACAACGAACAGTTGGAGCAGCGGGTTAAAGAAAGGACTTCCGAACTAGCGGCAGCTAACGCTACTTTGCTTTCAGAACGGGAAGAGTTCAGAACGACCCTGACCAGCATCGGTGACGCAGTTATAACGACCGACACCCAAGCATGTGTAACTATGCTTAACCGGGTTGCCGAGCAGCTAACGGGGTGGACACTCAAGGAGGCTATGGGCCAACCGCTTCCCAGCGTGTTCAATATCGTGAATGAACAAACCCGACAGCCGGTCGAAAATCCAGCCCTGCGAGCGTTAAAAGAGGGCGTCATCGTAGGTCTGACGAATCATACGGTGCTGATCGCAAAGGATGGTACGGAATGGTTCATTGATGACAGTGCTGCTCCCATCAACGATTCAACCGGCAAAACCACCGGAGCGGTTCTTGTCTTCAGAGACATTAGCGAAAAGTATCGCTCCGAAAAGGAGCGTCAGTATTTGGCGGCTCGGCTCGACGCCCTCTTTCAGAATGCTCCTATCGAACTTGCACTCTTTGACGCCGATCTTCGTTTCATCGACTTAAATGACCGAGCCGTTATTGCCAATGGAATTACAAAGCAAGAGCATTTGGGCAAGACCGTTAGCGAATTGCTGCCCAACATAGGGGAGGCCATCGAGCCAATTCTTCGGGATGTACGGGACTCTGGCGAGCCGAGAATTGATGTTGAGGTCAAGGGTAAGACTTCTTCTCTTCCGAGTGCAGATCGGCATTGGATTGCCAGCTACTTCCCTGTTCGGGACGTGCATGGCTCCGTTCTATGTATCGGTGCAGTCGCTTTAGAAATTACAGATCGAAAGAGGGCAGAGCAGAAGCTTGCTTACCAGTACAGTTTAACTACGGCGATCACTGATAACGCAACTACTTCCATCTTTATGATGGACAAACAAGGTCGCTGCACGTTCATGAACCCCGCTGCGGAAAGGATGACGGGCTTTGCCTTCAAGGAAGTCGAAGGCGAAATCTTGCACGACCTCATTCATCATCATCATCCCGATGGCCGACCGTATCCGATGCAGGAATGCCCCATCTACCGAGCTTTGCCTGAAAAATTTGAGGTCCACGCCCACGAAGATGTATTCATTCGTAAAAACGGAGAATTCTTTCCCGTTCTGTGTAATGCTCGCCCAATCTTTGACGACGGGAAGCCGGTTGCCACGGTCATTGAAGTAATGGATTTGACCGAACAAAAAATGGCTGCTGAAAAAATCAGCGAAAGTGAATCCCGATTTCAGCAACTTGCTAATGCGATTCCCCAACTGGCATGGATGGCTCATGCAGACGGCAACATCGACTGGTATAACAACCGCTGGTACGAATATACCGGCACGACGTATGAGCAAGTGAAAGGATGGGAATGGCAGAGCGTTCACGATCCCCATGTATTGCCGCAGGTGCTTGAACGATGGCGAGACTCATTGCGGTCTGGACGGCCATTTGACATGATTTTTCCTTTGCGGGGAGCAGATGGCGTATTCCGTCCATTTCTCACAAGAATCTTGCCGTTTGTGGATCAGCAGGGCAAGATTGAACGATGGTTCGGCACGAACACGGACATCAGCGAACAGCAGCGAATTCAGGAGGAACTGAGGGAGATTGCCGCTCGACTGTCCGACGCCGACCGACGAAAAGATGAGTTCTTGGCAACTCTTGCTCATGAACTCCGCAATCCCTTAGCACCGATTCGTAGCGGATTGGAAGTCATGAAATTGGCAAAAGATGATCCTGCCACGATTGAAGAGATTCGCCACACGATGGAGCGTCAGACAAAGCAACTTATCACCCTCGTAGATGACTTGCTGGATGTTTCTCGCATCACAAGTGGTAAGCTCGAATTACGAAAGTGCCGAGTCAAATTATCTGACGTTTTGCGAAGTGCAGTGGAAGCATCAAAGCCCTTCATTGACGAGGCAGGCCACGAACTCACAGTCGCTTTTCCTGAAGTGTCGGTTTACTTGCTAGCCGACCCACATCGACTAGCTCAAGTGGTTTCCAATCTTCTCAATAACGCTGCCAAGTACACCCCCGAAGGAGGTCACATCTGGCTGAATGTTGAGCAACAAGGCAGCGATGTTGAGATTTCCGTCCGTGATAACGGCATTGGTATTCCATTTGAAATGCAGTCCCGAATCTTTGAGATGTTTGCTCAAATCGACCGCCCTATGGAGAAAGGATATACAGGACTTGGCATCGGGCTGACATTGGTAAAGTCGTTGGTCAATATGCACGGCGGCGTAATCGAAGTTCGGAGCGAAGGAACGAATCAAGGGAGCGAGTTTTGCGTCCGACTTCCTATCCTTGTTGAGATGCCCGTCGATCAACAACCATTGAACGAGTCACCGGAAGGAGCGACCGTTAAGCTACGACGGAAAGTTCTCGTTGTGGATGATAATAAAGATGCAGCAGTCGTGTTGTCTATGGTAGTGAAGATGCTCGGCAACGAAGTCAAAACTGCCAGTGATGGTGAAGAAGCAATTCAAGTTGCTGCGGAGTTCCTCCCAGATTTAGTATTGATGGACATTGGGATGCCAAAAATGAATGGTTATGAAGCCGCCCGGCATATTCGACAACAACCTTGGGGGCAAAAAATGATGTTGGTCGCCCTGACTGGCTGGGGGCAGGATGAAGACAAACAACGGACCAAAGATGCAGGCTTCGATTTCCATTTGGTCAAGCCAGTCGAACCATCCGAGTTACAAAGGCTTCTGGAGGAGACGAAGCCTAAAGAGGTTTAATACTTGGTGTAAACTTGTGTGGCACAATTGGCGTAGGCTTCTGCTCCTGCTCTGAAGAAGACCCAGCCAAGCCACCGAAAGCCAGAAGCAAAGTAAGTATCAATCGTGCCATCGCACATCTTTTTGAGTCGAGGTTATTCATCTTGCTTGCTTCCGTAAGAGTTCACGCCTTGACTACCTTCCATCCATCAATTGGCTTAACCGTTGCACAACCCGGTCCACCATCTTTGGCGGTTCCAGGAATTGACGCCTGTAGGAATCGTTTTGGATCATCGACCGTTTTTTCGATCATCTCTCAGGTGATAGCCAGCAATGGAATCTTAGTAACACGAGACAAGTCATGCGGAAGGCACAAGGGCAAACCTGTGTGATTTCAGTGACGTTTCGGTGTGAAACCCGTGTGATTGCAGGGGCGTTTCGAGGGAGAAACTGTGGCGTTGCAGGGGCAAACATCAATGTCTCAAAATCTCAGACTTAGCAGAACGGCGAGAACTCATCCACAATGCAACCATGATGGAATTTGGAATCGCAAGATAAGCGATAAGCAAGATAGCGAGTTCCGTTCCCATCACTCCAGACACTCCGCTAAGCCAGATGCCATTCGCTTCCAAAATAAAATAGGTAGCCAAGGCACAGACGACTGGAACCAAAAACAAAACGCTATTCAGAATGGCAAACCGACGAAACCATCGAATGCCTTTCAACGGTTTCGTTGACCCGCTCAATGTTGGTTGGTAGGGATTTGTATTCATGCAATGTTGGTCTTGGTCAATCATTGGTGAGCTTAATCGTACAATTTGGCAATCGATCCATCGTCTCACGCACTAGCTGATCGGCATTAGGAACGGGGCGATGCGAATGAATCGAAATTTCTGACAGGCTTGGGGTATCTAACGATTGAAGGATAACCTCTTCACGGAAACAAAAGAAGAATCTCACTTCTTTCAGGGCCGTCAATGTGTTGAGCGTCGAAATGACGGTTTCAACTTCGTGGCAATAGTCAACGGTGACTGTCGCAAGGTTAGGTAACTCCCGAAGCGATGCGAAATCCATGCTTTCACCTTTCGGTCCCAATAGATGCACGGTCGTAACTGTTGCCGCAAATTGTTTGTCCTTGACAATCCTTTCAATCAGTTCAGGGTATGCGACGTAGACTTCCGTTTTCGCTTCGCTTACCAGTCTGAGATAGTCTCTCTCGGCCTGCGACCTAAATGACATCTTGACGAGGTACGGATTTGCGATCACAAGAGCAATTACCCCGAAAGCAATAAATGCGATGGAACAGATTGCTATTCGTGCGATTTTCAATTTGGCTCCAAGGACCGAAACGCCACTTGCTTTCTGAGGGTGCATTGTACCCAATCTTCTTACCCTAACGGTATGGAGTCCCCAATCCAATGGAGAGCTTCGGTCAAATTCTGTTTGTCATGATTCGGTGTTCGAATCTTTTGGGACAATGGTGCTTCGTGCGATTGCCCATGAAGTAAGCAATATCCAAATGCTACGGATCAGAGCCAGATACGCCAGAACCATGAACAAGTACATTGGCAATAGAATCCACTCCACGGAGTTGTCTGAAAGCTCAAAAGCAAGGGCCACTTCGGTCATGATGCGAACAATCAAGTATTCGATAATCAAGAAGAAGCCCAATGCCAAAAATGGAATGCTTGCAGCTTTTCCTGGATGCACGCCAGCAAGCTTCGCTTGGCGAAGGAACGCAGTTGTTGCAATGAATGCTACGACGCAAAGTATGAGCATTGACCGTTCACTCTCGATATTCAGGTCTTACTAGGTTATCGTTAACAGGTAAAAATCCCAATCGATCATCAAGATCGATTGGCGTTTTGGAACCCTTAAAGTAGACCTTGCCACCCAGTTTTACGAACACACGCAAAATTTGACGAACGTTTTCAATTGCGAAAGTAAGTGCCATCAGCGAGTCGGTTCCAACTCCCCCGACTTCCCGTTCAACATTCAGCGGGAGCACTGCGACATAGCACCGAAAATCGGTTGAGCCATGTTTCGTTGAATACGGCACTGGAATTCCAATTTCAACAGTCGTTTCAAAGGCGTTGCCTTTTCGATCAACGCAGTCGAACTTTGCACTTGCGATTATGGGGTCCATTGTACAAGGCGAGTGCTTTCGATGAGGTCGAACATGGGAATTTATGTCCCAAAGAGTTTGGACTGTCATCAATCAATTGTCAATCAAGCTGTAACTAGCCGGTACTGGGACTTAGACGAGCTAGACTTCGGTGTCGCTATCGACCAACCGTTTTCTCAAAGGAATTAAAGCAAGCAACAGAAATAGCGATCCAAGGGAAACCAACACGGCCAAAGCAAGTATCCCAAGCGTTGCGCTAATCCAAAAAGTCATTCGACCCGGCAACGAAAATTCCCAAGTGGTTTCAGTGGAATAGGGTGTGTAAAACGTCCATGAATGAGAAGAGAAGTACAAGACGCCTGCCAAACAATAACAACCAATCGAAAGTGCCGCCATGACTGCTTTCGCTCGCCCATGACCTCGAACGACATTCGTTATTTGAACTGTCGCTTCGAAGGGATTGGTTGGAATCTCATTCTTCATGTTTGTGCTTATCTTTGTTCCAACGTCTCAGGCAAAACGATCAGCAATAACCGATCAGAGGTCCAACGACTTGCTCACAGAACAGAATATACAGCGTGTTCGCTTCGATGCGACTCCAAGTATCAACCCTTTGCGTTTTCCATAGCTCACGGGTGTTGTGTTCAAGCACTTCGTTTTTGCAGGACAGAATCGAACTCTGTTCGGAAAAAGAACTTTTCGAAAGCACGGAGGCCGTATCTGGCCATGCCTTTTGGAAGTGGTGATTGATGATGGCTTGGATGATTCCACGTAACGATATAGCCTTATCCGACCACACCGGGGACATCCGAAGGGGTACAGGTCTTCGTCGCCGCAACAGCGAAAATGCTTGAAGTCGAGGTCGCCTTCTTCAACGGTCTGGGTCATGTTACTCCTCCGTACCGCACGCCCAGCCACACGGTCGGC
>JANMHA010000039.1:0-5886 GCA_031374925.1 Pirellula sp.
TAGCAAGGCTTGATTCAAAAACCGCTCAATGTTTGGCCGTAGACACAAGAGCGCTGCCGTCAAAATCGCGCATACCGCCGTAGCGATAGTCAGCAGCCAGACACTTACTTTTGCCGACTTCAATTTAGACTCTTGATCAAAGGCGGGTGCTTCGTATGGGACCTATTTGGCATTATCGCTTTATCCAACTATTGTTACGCGGTCATGCGGTCAACCATCCGACGTTCGCGTCTCAGGAACGAACACCATTCCAGGTACTGCAGTAAACATATCATCATCCCGGTCATCGCAGCAGACGCGAAGATCGCAATGAGAAAGTTTGCGGTTAAGCCGAGAGGGTGATAAGTCGAGTCAAATTTGCATGGCCCCGATTTGTGTTGTAGATGATCCGCCAAATCGTCGGTACGGTATACGAGAGGCCAACCGAAGGTAATCGCGTGAGGGAGTCGCAAGCATCCATCGGGCATCGGCAATGTGTAGTGAACTAAAGCGTTCGGTGGTGGTGAGGCGACGTACCGCTGATTGATCGCAAGGAAACAAGCCATTGCGGTTGTGAAAAGAAACAAAGCTCGCAAAGAGAATTTAGCACGCTTCACGACACGATCCTAAATCGACGAACTTGTATTTGTTCCGGTTTGGGACGGTTATCACGAAGTTTGGGTAGTTACGCTTCCGCCGCCGCCATCCGCTTCAGTCTATCCGATCCATCGGTCGCAGTGCAATCGAGCCAGCGTTAATGTCCACAGTGTTTGGGCTACGGAAATCGGTACTACGGACTACGCACCAACCTGTGGAAATGGACGCAGGCAAGGTTCCTGCGGGATTCGCAATTCGGCAGTCGACCTAGCCAGCCCGCGCCTGTCCCTAGAACAACGACGCGAAATCCAATCCGTTATTTGTTCGGCCTGGTCTATTTCTTAGTCTCGAGTTCACGTTCTTCCAACAAACTCACAATCTTCTTCCGCGCTGCCTCGTTCATTTTTGCGTTTTGGCTCAAAGGCGGCGCTGAACGTAGGGTCAAACCCTCGGGGATTTCGAGTAAGTCCAGATCGATTTCACCCGTGACGTAAATCGTCAGGACAGGGTCCCGTTGCCATTCCAGGTCTTCGATGTCGTCGGTCGCCCTTGATTTGGCGATACCGCCGATGAGATGAATTTCCCAATTGAATGGAATCGGAGTCTTGTCGCGAAATGAATGTCGCTCAGCAGGCCCAGGGCGCAATACAACGACGTGGTTTTCGACGTCTACCTTGGCAAATGTTGCAAGGGTTGCATTCAACTCTCTTGTTTTCCCCTTGTAGAAAAGGTACTCGTTCCCATTCACCCAGACTTGGTACACGCGAGACTTGTCGTTCACGATCGGCATGATTCCTTTCCAGTCCGTGTAGTTGAGTTCGTTGAACGGCTTATTCCCCTTTTTTTCTGTTCCCAAAGCAAAGCTCTTCTGGGCGAAAAGCAGCGAGACAACCATGGCCGCGATCGCGGTGAAAACGGACAAGCGCCGCATAGCAAGTACTCCTAAAATTGTTGGCCGAACGAATAGCAAACTATCCCAACAGTAGCTAAGCGAAACGGCAGGATAGGTTGTGAGTTGGGCCGAGCCGCTTCGCCCCCGCCGCTAGCTCGCATCAGTCTATCCGAATTATCAGTCCTACCGCAAGCCGCAAGCGCCAACGCCAACGCCCACAGTGTTAGGGCTAGCCGTGGTATTGCTGGCTCCCGGCTTTGGCTACGTCCACTTCCACATTGTTGCCCGCTGACGCTGAACTAGGTCCACAGTGTTTAGGCTACTTTGTGGAAAAGCGGCCGATGGTAGGAGCGAGGCATGACCACATGTGGGTGGGGAGCTTGCCTCACTTATTTGTATCGCCGCGAAAAATGTGACGCTAAAGCGACTCTAACCACTTCTCCCATTGCGCTGGGTTGATCGGTTTGCTGGTGGCTTTCATCAGATCGCCGATGTGCTCGCGATCCACAAACCGAAACGGCTCGATATGTTTGTATTGGGCTTCACCTGTCGTGTCTTGGAGCAAGACGCCTTCATGATTCACTAACACGCCAATCAGTTGATTTTCAGAATCGCGTGCGATGCTGTAACGGTCCAGGATCGCATCGATCCCTTCGTCTCGAATCCAATCGATTCGCAACAGAACAAAGTGCTTCTCCAGTTCCTGTCGATGCTCGTGTTGCCATCGGAGAAAAGCGATCGATGCAGGGTTGCGGATGGACATAAGACTAATCCAAACATCGCGACCGGTCCGTCCTGCTAATTTCAATGCTTGATCGAACCGAGTCTGCGCGTCCCACGACTGGTCAACCAACTGAATTTGCTTGGGGTCGATGACCTCGTTGATTGACGTTATGTTTTCGTTGGCATCGACTCGCCTGGTTACGATAGGTTTGCCGGTTTGATCGAAAAGCACAATCAACAGCTCGTGATCGTGGCTTAGTCCCCATCCCTGTTCTTTCAGCCAAGCCAAATTTGCAGGATCGGACTTGAGCGTCGAGTCCGAGACAAACAAAGGACTCAAGTGCTTGGTTGCGCCACCAGCAGCCCGTCCGAACAGCCCCTTAGACATCTCGATAGCAGTTTTTTCAGTGCCGTTGTACACGAGAACGGTATTGGTATTGAGCAGACGCGAACTATCCACTCGATTTTCCATTCGCTTATGAAGAGGCATCGAAGTCAGATCTTTTTCGGTTAGAACCACAGTCGGCAAGTGGGCAAGGGGCGGTCGCAACACATTTTCGTAAAGGACTGTTGTAGCATTGCCGCTGTCAAAGGCGTGCGCAAACATGGCCATGGGAACACCGCTACAGGCGTTTTTGAATTCATATCTCCCTTTGAGATCCGTGGTTGTATTGAAATTCTCGGTATGAAAAGTGGTTCCTCCGAAAGGCTTCTCTTTCGCCCATCGAATGAGAGGCCGCGTATCCAGCTCGATCTTGGCGTTCGGAAAAGGGAAGCCATCGGGGTCCACCATCCGTCCCTTGACGGTGACCGATCGATTGAGTTGGATGACCAGGGGTTCGGCAACCGACGCTTCGAGGTCGACCACTTGCACACCGCTATATTTCCCGTCGCGGCTTCGAGCCAAAGTTGCGATGCGGGGACGCGCAGCTTGGCCTCGAAATACGCCGTGATCGTCGACGGCCAGTTCGGCAGTAGACCGATAAACTTCGTACAAATACAAATCGACGCTCACCTGCGACCATGGAAAACCAGGCTCGACGTCGTTTGCCATTTTGAGCCTGCCTTCGAAGGCAATAGGTTCCTTAACATCGTGATGAAAGGAAAGCACAGTCGTTTCACCGGGTCGCACTGAGCCTTTTGTTTCGGCTTTCCACGGGCCATCGCTGACATACGATTCGATTTCCCCAACGCGAGCTCGCGTGGTGATAATCCCGTCCTCGTCCGAGAAGGCCCACCATCGTGGACCTGTCGAACCATTCCTGGTTTGGCCAGCATCGAGCCATGTAAACGAATGGGGTTGAGAAAAATGGACCCAAACTCCAGCGGCTGGTGCGAGCTCTTTGCCACGCGTGACGAGGACTTCCACCGCTTCGCCCTCGACGACATTGAGTGTCAATGGCTTCACTAACTCTGGCTTGCTCGAGACTAGAATGCCTGTCCATGGAGCGCTCACCCAATTCGCGTCCTCTACGTAAACGCAATAGGTATACTCCGGATGCACGGACGCGACAAAAGAACCATCCTGTTTGACACGACAGTGAAAGGTAGAGCTGGTATGAGCCTCTTCGTTTTGGAAGCTACTACCGGAGAGCAACAGTCCATCTCCGATGCCGTCGGGGAGCGTCAGTTTTCCTCGCAATTCGACGTTCGGTTGCAATGGGGCGACGACGACTTGAAACGGAGTGGTCGTCCGTTGGAACGAAACAAATCGCAAATTTGGCGACAAAACATCAAATCTGATTCTCAAATCTGAAAACAAGATTGGAGTGGTCATGCCATTTTCGTCGCTACGAGCGGTTAAGTACTTTAGCTCTACGTTGTTTGATTGTTTCTCACTTCCAATGGATCCGTTCGAAATGGCAACGTTGGCCACTGGCTTTCCATCGGTTCCCACCACCTGGATGGGTGCTAACTCCGATTCATTGAGCTTAAGCTGAAAGGGGGTGTCGTTCTTGGGAAGCGTTTCATAGACTACGCTGGCAACCAAGCGTTCATTTGCAACGGCGGCCAGAAACACGGGTTGATGGAGTTCAAGCCGACTGACGGAAACCATTCCATCCTGGTCTGTTTGGATTGGTTCGGGATAAAACGCATCGCTTACGAAAACATGGGCACCTGATACCGGTAGAGAGCGGTAGGTTACCTGTATCTTTTGGAGTACGGGTGCGAACAATTTCAGGAGGATTGGGTCCTTTGAGTTGGATAGCAGATCATGGATAGTACTGGACCAAAAGCCCTTCCATTTACCATCCAACGATCGTACCGTTATGACTGTGCGATAAGACATGCCCTGGGTGGATGTTTCAAAGGTAGCGTCTTCATCGAGCTTGATCGGGACCGTCTTGAAATCGAAAAGCCGGTTAGGCATTTCTTCTACAAGTTCAATAGTGAGACTGCGGGGATCAACTCCCGTTGGCACGAGAACCTTGCCTTTCAATCGAATGATCGGAGCCTCGTTAGCCTCGAATTGCGTCAGAGCGGGTTCGCACAAGATAAATGGGAAGACGATCACTTGCAGCAGGACGAATGAAAACAAGCATGCTCTTCTGGTTTCCTTTCGTTGAGCGTCTTGATATTCGCTTCGATGTATCAAATGGCCAGCCATAGCGAACAATCGATTTGCAAAGCGGTGCATGGGGAGACTCATCGTAGAGGGTGTTTCTTCAGCCGGAACGCGCAGGTGTCCGGTTTCCTGAACTCTCAACGAGATCCCTGTTAACGCTGTGCAGCTGATTGAGTTCTGGATCTCATACCAACAAAGTGAGAGCCATTTCAAACAGTCCAGCGGCGTAAGCTGAAAACACAGGCGGAAACCGCTAATAGTCCAATAGCAATAGGAAGCAAAAGATGAAATGCATCATCTGGCCAGTAATAGGCCGGACCTGACGCCTTGTCAGATAGTCCAGGAAAGCGGATTGGCAGAGACGCTAGCACGATTACCGCAATGGAAGAGAACGTGTAAATTGCCCACGAGAAAACTGCAAAGATGTTCAATCGCTTGGGCGATACCGAATTGGCAATCGGTCGTGATTCATAAGGATTCATCTGCACATCCAAGTAACGTTCAACGATTCAGCCATTTCGAAGGAGCTGCCCCAACACAAGGTAACCTTGGCTGATCAACCAACTTTAGTCTATCTCATGCTTCATTCCTCCCGCCATCGCAAATACAACGCCCACAGTTTTTGTCATCAGTCGCTTTTAGACCGACCTGTGGAAAGCGGCCGATGGCTGGATCGAGATGGGGCCACGTGTGGTTGGGAAGCTTGGGGCCTAGGGAAGAGGCTATCCGCCTAAGTCTATCCGATCTAGCGGTCGTACAGCAAGCGATCAGTTTCAATGTCCACAATGGTTGGGCTACCGAAATCGGTACTACGGACTACGCTCCGACCTGTGGTAGGGGCGTAGGGCGCTTTGGCGAGGTCAAAAGTAATTAGGCGTATCACGTGACTAACTATTTCTCAGATTTAGCCCAGCGTTCCAATCAATCGTGAGCATTCCAACCGAACTAGATCGTCGTCAAAATCACAAATCCATTTTCGTCAAAAGACACTAGGCTCCGTTTCTAAACTGGTATTTCGAAAGTTTTAAGGTAGCGTTGAATGAAGCCAAGCCGAACCATACCACCGAAGTTCTTTGCGGATTTCTCGAATCGTGCAAACACTCTTCGGTACTCCTTCAACCAGCCTATG
>JANMHA010000098.1:0-11437 GCA_031374925.1 Pirellula sp.
TCACCAAAAAGACGACAACCCATTGGCCGCAGACGGTTTTCAAAAACGGTTTGAAAAACGATGTCTGGCGGTACGCGAGGAAGGTATAAAAAAAGGAAAAATAATGAACTTGACTATCCTAGAAAAGCTCCGATCGGACGAAATTTCAGGGCTTAGCATGCTCTGCTTTTTCCGTGGAATATTTCTCCCAAAGTTGATCGAGGCGCATGGCAATAGAAATTGCATCACCCACGACAAGCCAATAGCGATAGCGATATGTGGATTGGGCAGCTAGACTGACTTGATCGAGAGGCGCGACGTGCATACAGGGTCCTGCAACAGGATCATCGCTCAAACCTCCGCCGTGTGGCCCAAAATTCCAGTGTTGGGTCGCTGACGGACTGAACAAAGCAATACCCTGACCGCTCTTGCAGAAAAAGGCCATGGCGTTGCGAGGAGGAAGTGTTCGTCCCCATGGAGGCCCGGGCAGTTGTTTTTCTTCTCTCCATTGGCCATCTCCTAAATAGCTCTTTGCGTCCGCAAAGTTCCGAGTGAAATAGCAAGCGGGTATTTCTTGATGGCGCGATACGGATGGCCCCCATGGATCGCTTTCTTTACGTCGCGATAAGAACTCGCAACGTACCGCCACAACGTCCGGCATCGACGGTTCGAAGGCCGTCCATTGACGCATGAGGGCGGCTGCCTCTTCGTTGGGCATATCCCATAGTTTTGGAGTGGTTTCCGAAAAGAGTGTCTGTTCGTCGACTCGTTTGAATTCGTTTACTCGAGCCCATGAACTTACACCACCCCCCTGAATCGGATTCCAAGGCCATGGACTCCAAGATTTACTTTGTCCATCGGAGCGTCGATCAATCGATTTGCCGGCGTAATAGGATTGTTGAATGAGTCGACCAGGATCGATCGAGTTGACGATGTTTTTCGGATAGGCCTGCCAAGAAAGCCACGTGATTGCCGCTCCCTTTTCGCGATCGATCCCAATCTTTACAGAGCCGTTGTCGATCAATAGCAAATCTTCAGCACGACTACTAATTGTTCCAACAACGAGTATTGCGAGAAGGACCGGGAGGGAAAATGATTTGGTATAACGTCTGGAAAGCATAGTCTGGTGTACTCAATCGACTGGTCGATAGAAAACTTTGCGGCAGCTGAATTCTCATGAATAAAGCTACAGCTTGGGCAACCCATTCTAGCGTAGGCTACTTGCAAGAGGCTTCCGGTTGCGGCCACAATGCAGCTCTTTTACGAGGATGAACTCATGTTGCCCGAATTAACGAGGCATTTCGCCGTTCCTGGTCTGACTTTCGAGCATGGCAAGGGAGGCCTAAGCCGAGCAGTCGTCAATACACCTGCAAGCCAGGGCGAGGTGGTGTTGCAGGGGGCGCACATTGCGTCCTGGAAACCGGCAGGGCAACAACCCGTGCTCTGGCTGAGTCAAATGTCGCATTTTGAAAAGGGAAAGCCAATTCGAGGTGGCGTCCCGATCTGCTTTCCTTGGTTTGGACCCAATGCAAAGGATGGAGCGTTGCCGGCGCATGGTTATGCTCGCCTTGTCGAATGGCAAATGGCCGAAACGCATGCGAACGAGGATGGATCCATAGCCGTTCGTTTGGAAACGTCGATCGATCCCTTTGAACTGAGCTTTCAGATCGAGTTTGGCATCGCATTGAAAATGACTTTGAGAACACAATTGTCGTCAAATGCCATATCGCCACAGATGTTCGAGGATGCCTTGCACACTTACTTTGCGGTGAGTGATATTCGGTCCATTTCGATCGCTGGCTTGGAGGGAACGGCTTATGTCGACAAGGTCGACCAAGCGTTGCTAAAAGCTGCATCGGGGAGTCCCATACGATTCACAGGTGAGACGGATCGTGTTTACGTGGGCACTCGAGCAGATTGTTTGTTGTTGGATGAGGGCTTGAGACGAGTCATACGAATTTCTAAATCGGGGTCGTCTTCGACTGTGGTTTGGAACCCCTGGATCGAGAAGAGCAAGCGAATGGCCGACTTTGGAGATGACGAGTGGCAGAAGATGGTTTGCATTGAGACGGCAAACGTCGGAGGGTGCCGCATTGAACTTTTACCCGGCGAGTCGCATTCGACGACAACTACCATTTCTGTGGAGCCCCTTGTGTAGCTCAACGCAGAGTGTCGCGAATCACGGCACGCGGTGCCTTGCAACATCGTGCAGATCTAAATCACCTATCTGCACCTATCTGCGAATCGTCACTTGGGAGCCGCGACTCAGCATACCGAAGATATCGTTTGCATCCATTGGAGAAAGGCTGATACACCCAAGTTTGGAGTCTGACTGTCCATTGCCAGACGAACCGTGGATGCATAGTTCCTGACCTAAATCGATCCAGTAACCGCCAAAGGGATTGCGAGGATCGGTGGCTTGGATTTGGACACCATTGCCGTAGTAGTTTCGGTTTTTCTGTTTATCGATCACTTGAAAGACACCGGGCTGTGGCGACGGTTCTGCCCCAAACGTTACAGGGTATCGGCCTGCGTACAGGTCTCCCAAAAACATGGTAAGTTCGTTCTTTGCGAGGTCGACTTCCGCCCGGAACGGTCCTGGAACTACCTTGAGTTTCTCGCCGCTCCGAAGTGGCGTTGTTGTGTCGATCGCATTGATTCGTGCTAGGATCTCTAGCGGCAAATCGTATCGTTTGGCTACTTGTTCGAGTGTTTCACCCGGAGCGACTACATAAGCCATGTCTAAAAGGTGCTGGCGCGAAAAGACAACTTCCCTGGACAAGGCGTCCAGAAGATCCAAAAGATCCTGACGTTGTTCGGTGGTGATTTCGGCTGCATTGTAGAAGACAGATAGAGTGGCTAATGCATCCTTAAGATTGCGTCGATCAATCTGCTCTAATGCCAAGTCCTTTGCGTTCTCAAAGGACTTGCTAGCGGATGATTTGATCGAGTTGGAAGCGGAACCAAGCGAGTTTGCTGTGGAGTTTGAGTCGTTGGATAGGTCTAGAGGTGGCAGCGACTTGGAGGAGTTCGGGAAATCGGGCGCGGTTGCTTGGACGTCCCCGTGAAATTTGGAATCGGCAACGTTCACGCCAAAATTTGGTGTGTTGGTCGAAAGGGGAATCGAAGACTCGCTCAGGCTCGGCGGAAATTTTTCATCGTTATTCAACGGAAAGTTGGAATTGAAAGGAGATGACGGCGTGCTCGCTAGAGGTGGCAGAGTGCTTGGAAGGGAACTGCCCATGGCTGGGATCCCGTTTGGCGGGGTCAAAAGGGGTGCAGGCTGCAATGATGTGTTTGGGGAAGTGGGGAATGTGGGCGGCAGAGGCGACTCGGCCGTGTTTGAGTTTCCAAAGGGAGAAGCATTCGTGTTAGTGGGAAATCCTTTAGGCGGTGTGCTATTGAATATGTCGAAAGCACTTGCTGCGTTTCCGGAACTCGTGGAGGGGATGGGTCCTGGCCCTGAGACGTCGGGGAAAGTTTGATCTAGCCCGATGAAATCCAATTCCGCCTTGAGGGGCGTATTGGTCCCATTCATGGCGATGTAGCCTCCGTATAGAACGAACAGCAACAAGACAACGACGATGGCGGTTTTGATAGTTTGCACTGCGGTCCTCCCTGACCGAATGTCCATTCTTTTGCACGGGTTATCAGGACTTGAGTTGATCGATTGATTGGCTGGCGAACGATTTTTTTCGTGGCTCACGCCAAAAATCGATTAATCTTCAAGTCCAAGCGGGATGCTAGGAAGTGTTAGATGGGCAAGTCAATCTCAATTTTCCCATCGGATTCCTGGATTTTGTAAGTTTGCAGCATTGGTTTGCAAGTTGGGGCATGGTTTCCCGACGCAAGTTCATATTGCCATCCGTGCCAAGGGCAAGTGACGATTCCGTTCGCCAACTGTCCGCGGGCCAGGGGGCCCCCTTGGTGCATGCAAATTCCGTCGATCGCGTACAGAGCATTACCGTGGCGATAAACCGCGATGACATCGCCGCGGAAAACAAATTCAACGGACTGACCTTCGTCGAGATCATTCGACTCGCAGACAGTTTGCCATGCCATTCTATTACCCAATCTGTTTATTCTGTTACTTCGATGAATGTCCAATCTACGAACGGCTCAAATTGTATTACAATGTTACACTTCAAAGAACCGACCGCGTACCCTCGCGAGCCTCAGGACCATTTCACAATGCAATTAGTCTACCCACGCGTGGTATTCCAAGCTTGGCTGCTTTTGGCTTTCGGCGGCCTGTTTGGTCCTTTCCATTATTCTGCCGCGGGCGACAAGATGCCAACTAAGATCGGTTCTGTAGAGGGAATGAACGAATATGTCCTCGAGAACGGCCTAAAGGTCCTCCTCTATTCGGACAAGAGCCAGCCAAAATTAACGGTCAACTGTACGATTTTTGTAGGCTCACGCCACGAAGGATATGGCGAGACGGGAATGGCTCATCTGCTAGAGCACATGCTGTTCAAAGGGACGGAGATGCACCCCAAAATTCCTGACGTTTTGCGTGACCATGGAGCGGACTTTAATGGTTCAACAGGTCTGGACCAAACCAGATACTATGAAACATTAACTGCCTCGGATGAGAATCTAGAATTCGCTATCCGGCTTGAAGCCGACCGGTTGGTAAATAGCAGGATTCTCAACGATGACCTGCAAAAAGAATTTACGGTCGTGCGAAGCGAATTTGAACGAGGCGAAAACAGTCCGATACGAGTTTTGCAGCAGCGCATGTTTTCAGTAGCCTATCAATGGCACAACTATGGTAATTCGACCATTGGAAACCGCAGTGATATAGAGCGTGTTCCAATCGATAGCTTGAGAGCGTTCTATCGAAAGTTTTATCGGCCTGACAATGCAATGCTCGTGATTGCCGGTAGCTTTGACGAAAAAAAGTCGCTAGGCTACGTTGGAAAGTACTTTGGAATACTTGAGAAGCCAAAAACTCCAGTCGTTCAAACCTACACTGTCGAGCCGCCGCAAGATGGAGACCGCACTACAGTCGTACGTCGGGTGGGAGATGTCCAAGTGGTCGGCAGCATGTATCACATTCCATGCGGAAGCGATTCGGAATTTGCGTCCCTGGATTTACTGGCGTCGATCCTTACCGATGAACCGAGCGGACGGCTCTATAAATCGTTGATTGAAACCAAAAAGGCGACCCAAATGTTTGGCGGCGCGTTTGGACAGCACGATCCAGGAACCATCTTCTTCTTTGCTGAAGTTCCCAAGGATAGGGCAATCGATTTAGCTCAAGCTGCCATGATCGAGACCCTCGAGAACATGAGCAGCAATCCAATCAATAGCGAAGAAGTAAATCGTGCACGGCAACAGATTCTTAATGCCCGGGAAATGGCCGCTTCCAAAACGGATAGCCTAGTCTCAAAACTTAGCTATTGGGCTTCTCAGGGTGATTGGCGTTTGTATTTCCTGTACCGAGACGCAATCGAAAGTGCTACGCCCGAGCAAGTGCAGCGCGTCGCGCAGAAGTACCTGGTTCGAAACAACCGCACGGTTGGGCTTTATCTGCCAACTGAAAAATCGGAACGCATTGAAATCCCAGATCGCCCAAACGTTGCTGCACTGGTAAAGGACTATGTGGGACGAGAAGCCATCAGCGAAGGCGAACAGTTCGATCCTTCGCCAAAGAACATCGAAGAACGTCTAATTCGAGGCGAACTGAAGACAGGGATACCATTTGCTTTTTTGCCAAAGAAGACACGAGGCAGCATCGTCAACCTGATTCTCAACCTCCGCTTCGGCGACGAAAAGTCATTGATGGGTAAGACAGCGGCTTGCGAGATGCTGGGAAGCCTGATGGAGCGTGGAACCAAGACTCTCACATTGCAGCAGGTCAATGATCTAAAGGACCAACTCAAGGCTGTGATTCGTATCAGCTCAGCTCCGCAAATCCTCCGAATCGCTGTCGAAACAAAGAAAGAAAAGCTGATTGAAGTTCTTGCGTTGATAGAAGACATAGTGCGCAATCCGGTTTTGGACGAAAAGGAATTCTCGCTTCTGAAGGACCAAGCGTTTACCCAATTGGAAAACCAAAAACGGGAGCCGGGAATATTGGCTGCCCAAAGCGTGAATAGAATTCTGAATCCTTATAAGCGAGGGGATGTGCGATATGTGCCAACAATCGAGGAAGAAATGGAAGACTATCGCAATCTTAAGCTCTCCGAAGTCAAAGAAATCCATGCTAAGTTTTTGTCGGGCACAGAAGGCGAAGTTACCGTAGTTGGTGATTTCGACGCGAAAGAAGTTGAAGAAAAACTGTCCGCAATGTTATCGAAATGGAAATCGAAAATTGCCTATCAGCGAATCGCAACATCTGCGACAACTGACGTCAAGATGCCGATGCAATCGATCGAGACTCCAGACAAAGCAAATTCGAATTATTTCGCGAGTCAACAATACGCCATTCGAGACGATCATCCTAAGTACCCTGCATTGCTCATGGGGAATACTATTCTAGGAGGTGGCAGCTTGGCATCCCGATTAGGAAACCGGATTCGGCAAGACGAAGGTCTTTCGTATGGGGTTTCAAGTTCTTTCAGTGCCAGCCCAATCGACGAGCGTGCGTCACTTTCAATTGTCGCTATTACCAATCCAGCTAACCGCGATAAACTTGTCAAAGTCATCGACGAAGAAATTCAGAAATTCGTAAAGGATGGCGTGACGGAAAAGGAGCTAAAGGATAACATCCAAGGATTCTTGCAATATCGAAGATTGCTGCGATCTCGCGATGAAGAACTGGCCAACATTTTGGCAAACAACCTGTTTACTGGTAGGAATATGGGGTACTACGAAAAACTTGAAGCAGACGTCTCCCGCTTGACGGTGAAAGACGTGAACGAAGCGATCAACGAGTATGTCTCACCCGATCACTTTGTGGTTGCGACCGCAGGTGACTTCGCAAAACCTTCGCCCCCGAAACCGTAGGCTAGACGGCTCCGTCATCCATTTCCATTTTCCATCTTCCGTGCTTTAATTTATGGCTGCTATTCGTAAACTACTTGCCGCAAACCGCAGCGAGATCGCAACTCGAATTTTCCGAAGTGCACACGAACTGAAAATCAGAACAGTTGCTCTTTACTCGCACGAGGACCGGTTCGCACTGCACCGGTTCAAAGCAGACGAAGCGTACCAGATCGGAAAAGCGGGCGAGCCAATCCGATCCTATCTTGATATCGACGGCATCGTTCGTCTTTGCCTGGAAAACGGCATCGATGCCGTTCATCCAGGCTATGGTTTTCTTTCCGAAAACGCGGAATTCGCAAAGGCACTGGCAACCGCTGGCATCACGTTTGTCGGACCAAGCGTTCGAGCACTTGAGTTGCTCGGAGACAAGGTTGCGGCTCGTTCGATCGCAAAGAAAGTCGGAGTGCCAGTCCTCGAAGGATCTGCTCATGCCGTGGCATCGCTCGATGAAGCCCTAGCTACGGCCAAGAGCATGGGTTATCCAATTATGCTCAAAGCCTCCAAAGGCGGCGGCGGTCGCGGCATGCGTGTGGTGGAATCCGAATTAGAACTGGCCCCCAATTTGGAACAAGCTCAACGCGAATCGAAGAATGCGTTTGGGAGCGACGAAGTCTTTCTCGAAAAACTCGTTGGGAAAGCTCGTCACTTAGAAGTGCAAATCCTGGGCGACCAGCACGGAAACATTATTCATCTGCACGAACGCGATTGCTCTGTCCAGCGACGCCATCAGAAAGTCGTCGAAATAGCACCTGCACCGAACCTTAGCAAGAAAATCGCTTCCGAGCTTCACCAAGCCGCAATCGCGATCGGCAAAGAAGTTGGCTACTCCTGTGCCGGTACGGTTGAGTTTCTGCTGGACACAGAGACGAACAAGTTTTACTTCATAGAAGTCAATCCAAGAATCCAAGTGGAGCATACTGTTACTGAAGAAGTAACTGGTATCGATTTAGTCCGTGCGCAGATTTTGGTCTCATGTGGCGAAAGACTAGGGGACGACTCGCTTGGATTACCGCTTCAAAAGGATGTGCAAGTCGTCGGAACTGCTATCCAATGTCGGGTTACTACAGAAGACCCTACCAACCAATTCCGCCCTGACTACGGACGTATCACGCATTATCGAAGCGCAGGTGGCATGGGAATTCGACTGGATGCTGGCAGCGCATTTAGCGGCGCCGTCGTGAATCCGTTTTACGATTCCTTGTTGGTGAAGGTGTCTGCTCGCGGTCGCAACCTCGGGGAAGCGGCTGGCAGGATGGAACGATGTCTTCAAGAGTTTCGCATTCGAGGAGTCAAAACGAATATTCCGTTCTTGATTTCGCTCATCACCCACAAGACGTTTCTAGCGGGTGATGCAACAACCCGGATGATCGACAAAACTCCAGAACTGTTCGCCCTTCAAAGACGCCGAGATCGGGCCACTCGATTGCTAAGTTTTATCGCTGAGACATTGGTGAACGGCAACAGATTGGTCGGTAATGCGAGCCAGGTCATTCGACGTGAACCTGCTCTGCTGCCGAAGCTAGACATCACCAAACCAATGCCCGAAAGCTACCGGAATCAATTCCTGAATCTGGGTGCGAAAAAATTCTGCGACTCGATTCGCGGTAGTAAAGAGCTATTGCTAACGGACACCACCATGCGAGATGCACACCAGTCGCTGTTGGCCACGCGAGTTCGTACCTTTGACATGATGAAGATTGCAGACGCCTACGCGAGACTAACACCGCAGTTCTTCAGTTTGGAAATGTGGGGTGGAGCGACTTTTGATACTTCCATGCGTTTCTTAAAGGAGAGTCCATGGCAACGACTGGCTGATCTGCGATCAAAGATTCCAAACATGCTATTCCAGATGCTGCTGAGGGCTTCAAATGCAGTCGGATACACGAATTATCCAGACAACGTCGTTTGCGCATTTGTGAAAGAAGCAGCCAACGCAGGCATCGATATTTTTCGTGTTTTCGACGCGCTAAACTGGACCGAAAACATGCGAGTTGCGATGGACGCGGTTGTGGAGACCGGAATGATTTGCGAAGCGGCTATTTGCTACACCGGCGACATTCTCAATCCAAATCGACAGAAGTACTCTTTAAAATACTATGTCGATTTGGCAAAGGAACTCGAGAGAATGGGCGCACATATTCTTGCGATCAAGGACATGGCCGGCTTGTGCAAGCCGGCGGCCGCAAAGAAACTAGTTGCAACGCTTAAGCAAGAGATCGGCATTCCGATCCATTTTCATACTCACGATACTGCAGGCATCCAAGCGGCCTCGATACTTAATGCAGCCGATGAAGGACTTGAAATTGCGGACGGTGCTTTTGCATCGATGTCGGGAGGTACTTCGCAAGTCAATTTGAACACGTTGGTCGAGTCCCTCCGTTTTTCTCCCCGCGACAGTCAACTGAACACCGATGCGTTGACTGAGCTGTCTGAATACTGGAAAGCGGCCCGACAATTCTATGCTCCGTTCGAAAGCGAGTCGCTGGTAGCGGGTGGCGACTTGTACCAACACGAAATGCCAGGCGGACAATACACCAATTTGTACCAACAAGCCAAAGCGTTAGGGCTGTCGGATCAATGGTCGGATGTTTGCAAGCGTTACGCTGATGCCAACCAATTGCTCGGCGACATAGTCAAGGTTACACCAACAAGCAAAGCCGTGGGTGACTTGGCGCTTTTCATGGTGGCTAACAAATTGTCAGCCGAGGATGTTGTTTCCGGGACACGAGAAATCGATTATCCGGGGTCCGTTTTGGATTTGGTAGGTGGGATGATGGGCCAACCACCTGGAGGCTTTCCGTTAAGAGCGAAGAAGTCCATACTTAAAAACAATCCTGAAGTTACGCAACGTCCTGGCGAGACATTGCCTCCAACGGATCTAAACGCAATTGGAACTCAATTGAAATCAAAGATGGGCCGCGACGCGACGATGCGAGAGATCGTAACCAGCGCGCTCTATCCGAAGGTATTTGATGAATATTTGAAGCATGTTCGCAGCTATGGCGACGTTTCGTTGATACCAACCTCGGCATTCTTCTTTGGACCATCGATAGGCGAAGAGTTTTTCGTCGAGATTGAACCTGGAAAGCGACTGATCATCAAGTTTCTGGCAATCGGTGAAGCGCGTCCGAATGGTACTAGAACGGTTTTCTTTGAACTCAACGGCCAGCCTCGCGAAGTGGAAGTCGTCGATAATTCGATCGAGTCGAAAGCGGCGACACGAGTCAAAGCAGATGCCGCTGATCCAACTCACGTTGCAGCAGGTATGCCCGGTATGGTGATTGGCGTTGCGGTGACACAAGGAGCCCAGGTAACAAAGGGACAAAAACTCTTGGCTTTGGAGGCCATGAAGATGGAGACAGTCATCAATGCCGAGCGAGATGGTGAGATAACACAATTGCTGGTGCAATCGGGCAGTCAAGTTGAAACTGGCGATTTGCTGTTCGTACTCAAGTAAAGCCATCGTCAAGCGGCAGCAAGCGAAGATAAACGCGCGGCGGCCTGAAAACGACTTGAAATGGGCCGTTCGACTTGCCGAGCGTTCGCACGCGTACTCAGTACTTAGTGGAAAACAGGCCGTTTCATGTAACCGAGGACGGCAAGGGGCAGCCGGTGATGGAAGTGTTTGCGTAGGTGGCGCTCGGAATCCCGCAGTTGCCGAATGCGGTTTCAAGAATTTTTGGAGTGCTGGGATTCATCCCAGCTTTTAGATCACGCTGAAGGAGACAACGCGATCCGAGCCCAAGAATGATCGACCGAACCCTTTTCAATCAGAGAAACGGGATCGCACGATCCAATCCAAAAACGAATTCCAAATGCGGTGTCCCCATTTCAATCTTATTGCCGAATTGCCAACGGCAAGTCTCTCAACTGGAACCGGCAACACATCATCTAGCACGGCATTCGTGGCCAATTCCAATTCCTTGTTGGCCGTTGTGAGAGTACAGTCGATAGGCTTGGGTAGCTCCGAAATATGCTCAAGTGTAGCACGGCACTCCGCGCTGTGACTCATAACGTCCTCGACCCGTGAACCCGATTGCTCGAGCGCATTACTTTCGGCCACATTTCTCTCGGGCACATTTTTCGCTGCCCCGTTTCTCTCCGTCGCATCCCTCTCCAACCGATCCAGCGGGCTAACCACTCGAATATCAGGTCGAGCCAGCACGTGCGTGTAGATCATCGTGGTCGCAATGTCGTTATGCCCAAGCAACTCTTGAATGGTACGAATGTCCGTTCCATCTTGCAACAGATGGGTAGCAAACGAATGTCGAAATGTGTGCGATGTCACATGCTTGTGCACCACTGCCTTTTCGACCGCCGTTTCCAAATGGGTGGCAAAAGTTTCAGACTGCAAATGATGCCGATGCCGTTTTCCCGTCTTGGGGTCTTTCGAAAACCGCGCAGACGCAAAAAGGAACTGCCACTTGAACTCCCGATGCGCGTTGGGATACTTGCTCGCAAGCGC
>JANMHA010000104.1:0-3834 GCA_031374925.1 Pirellula sp.
ATTGCCTTCACTTCGTGTCCAAAGTCAATTAGATGATACAGCAAGGTCGTGGAATCAAGGCCACCAGAGAAAACTACAATCGTTTTTCGTTTCAATGCCCCTTCCTCCAAACCAGTTCTCGATACTGCCCCAGTAAATGGCTGGATAGCATCTGAATGTGGCGAGGGACGTTTTGTACCTCGCTCCATTTGAGCACGTTGCCCTCGTCGAACTCCCACACGCCTTGGGTCCAGTTGCAAACATCCCTCAGCGGCAGGAGATCCTTTTTAAACAATTGCTTTGTCAAAGCTTTCGACTTGCGGTGGCGATCGGCAATGGTATCCATCAAGAATCCCATTGAAATGAATCCGGCACCGTGCATCAAACGCGACTTGCGCGGCAGTAGTCCCCATGCATCGGGAAAGACTTCAGCGACGGCAGACCAAAACTGCTTGAGCACTTCGAGTTGCTCGTCGATGGTGGTGTATAGATAGAGAACACCATCTGACAAGCTGTTCTCAAGCATCTTTAAGATAGTGTTGTCGGCAACGACACCTGTTCCGTTTGTCGGCGTCCGTATCATTCCCTGCAATGGTGAGTCTTCATCGAAGTTCAACCGCTCAGCCAGCAATGCTGGATGTCGGCGACGCTGCAACGCTGTTGGTAGCTTGCCACCGGTCGACGGAAGAAGTTCGTAGATTAGTCCCTTCGGCAACGGTTTGGTGGCGTTGACCAAAATGAACTGCTGACGTTGTTCTTCCAATCCCTGCGCAAGAAAGCCAACGACACATACGGGAAAGCCTGAGATCCGAGCGTCTCGAAGAGCTGCCGAACGTTGCTGGCCGTCAACAATCCAACCTGGCTTGTTTTCCTCCGAAATGGATTCGTCAATCGGAATCTCCAAGACTCCGGAGCGGCTAAATGGGGAGTCCGCGCCGTTGTTTCCCGCGCTCGGCTTGAAACGGACAGAATCGTCAAAAGCAACAACAATCGCATTCGGCAACAGCGGGTTCTCCGACTCGAGGTAATCCCGGATCTGGTTAATATGCGAAACGACTTCTGGTCGTTGATATCCTTCCAACCCTTCACTGCCGTAACGACTCACCCTCGAGATCGTACAAAACTCGTGAAGCTGTTTGCCATCGACTGCAAAACTGTAAAGTTTCCGATTGTTCCCCTGTTTCACCTCAAGCGCCGCGAGTCGTAGCACCTTCATGTTCCGCGACAAGGACGCCGCCTCTGCTGGTTTCTTTTTCGCCATAGTTGTCATGCTCAGAGAACTTTCCAAATTCACATTAAGCGACCGCTATGCGACCGCGTATCTTTTTCAAACGATTGTAAGTTACAAAAACATTGTGGAAGCCTCGACGGCGATTGCGTTCAGCCCCGCGAAAGATCAAAACGTTTATTCCCAGTTCTTCGCAGACCGTACATTTGCAGTCCTTCCAAGGTCGATCTCTCAGGGTAACTTCGTACTCTGCCGCGTAGTTGCGAGTTCCGCCAAACAGCGACTGGTACTCAATCAAGAGTTCGATCAAAGCTGCTCGTTGAAACTTGTGCTTGTCGAATAGATTCAATGCTTCCAAGCACTCACGCTCGAGCCGAAACGCATCCGACTGCTTAACTTGACCCGATAGAATCCGGTTCTTAAGGTTGACGTTAACGTCTACCTGAGGCACACGGATCGCTGCGTATTTGCGATCAGCCCCGTAATAGTTTTCTTTGTCTTCCTTAAAGGCTTGAGTGAGCGGTGAGGTGCTATCGAAACTGACAACGCCGTGTTTCGCGAACTCGCGTACATGATCCAGACGTGATACACCGAAAAGATGTAACCGTGTGTCGGATTTCAGCTTGGGAGAGATCGGTTCGAGGATTTCCAGAATCTCTTGCGACTTGAGCGGGACCAAGCCGCCCAGAGCGATATATCGATAGCCCATTTTTTGCAATGCACTGAATGCTCGAGAGTACGATTTCGGGCTCCAGCCTTGAACAATTCCGATCGGTTCGAATCTGACCTTATCTTGCTTGCAGGATTTCATAAACGAACGCGCAAGCTCGATTGTTAGCTCCTGACGAGCAATGCATTCTTGAGGAACTTCGCTGGTCCCCGGATGATTGAAATCCCAATGGGAGTTGTACTGAAAAATGATGTGGTCGATTGAAGCGCCATAATCAAAGCCTGCGTCCTCGTAAAATCGGATTACTTCGTCAACTGTTACCGGCGGTGCAGGTTCGTTGACGTAAGTGAACGCACCACAGTCACCGATGACCTTCATCCCAGCAGGCATTCGCAAAAACTCTTTGACACCTTCTACCGCAAACCGACGCTGCTGGCCGAGCGTGTAGCGTCCTGTACCTGCTCCTGTTCCTTCAACAATCGCTTTAGACACGAGCATGCCATCGTAAGGCGGCTTCTTGAAAACCTCGTGCGCGTACAAATCGTCTCGCTGGCGAATTCGAGTTTCGCTACGCTTCTCAGTCACAAAGTCGAAGCTTGGATCGACCAAATCTTGGCTATCGGGGAAAAAAAACTGCATGTCTATCTAGTACCCTTGGCCTGCAGATATGCTCTGATCAGGACGTTAGTCAGTATGCTGATGTGCTTCGGCACGTTATTTAAGTCATTCCATTTCATGTCATCTATGGTTTCCCAACGACCGCTGGTCCAGCGGCAGATTGGGGCGATGAGTTTCAACTCGCGGATTACGTCCGCTCCAGCGGTTGGCTTGCGAGGGTCGATGCTGGGCATGATGGAGTCCATCAAGCGGCCCATTGCACGGATTCCAGCCCCGTGCATGAGACGGCTCTTTGTGGGAGGTTTGCCCCAAGCGTCCGGGAAGACGTCCCGAACCGCGGACCAGTAAATCAGCAGCAGCGAAGTGATTCCCTCGAAGTCGGTTTCGCCAGTGGCGATATTGCGATATGGGAAGAGGCAACCGGAGGGTTGCGACAAACTTTCCTCGACCATTTTGACGATCGAATTGTCGGCGATGAACGTCGAAGATTTCTGCTCCTTCGGTGTCGATGCGCGCTGAACCAGCCCGAAAAACGGTGAGGTCTTCTCGCGATTGAGCCAATCACAAATCGCCGACGGTATTTTCTTGGCCGACAAATTTGCGGGCAAGTTACTGCTGACTTCAGGAAGTAGTTCGGTGATCAGTCCGCGCGGTAGGGGTTTGGCACTGTTAACTCTGAGGAATTGATCGCGTTGCAGGTCGACTTCGTCAGCGACAAACGCGTTGACCGGAATGGGCAAGTCACGGCGTTTGCACTTTGACAGCGCGATTGCTCGCTGTTGTCCGTCAACGATCCATGCGGGCTTGGGACCATCGCCTGAAGGAATGGGTATTTCTAGTGTGCCGGACTTTGCATATCCATCGTCGGCTCCTGGACCACGACTCTGTTTGAACTTCACATTCGATGACAGCGCGAGAATGATCGAGTTCGGGAAAATGATTGACTCGGAATCAAGATAGTCGACGATGTTCTGTACATGCTGACGGACATCGGGACGTTGGTAACCAATCAACGTGCCATCTTCATCGCGAGTGATCCGAGAGATATCGGCGACTTTCAGTAACTCGTCGCCGGTCAGCGTGAACATGAACAGCGGGTGTGCTGGGTTTTGGTCGATGCGTAAGGCTCGCCGTTGGATAAGTGTCGCCTTTGTATTCTTGACGCTAGCCATTGAGACTCTCCACAACTTCGGTATATAGCGACGCAAATCGCTTTTGCTCACAGGCATTGTCATTGTCACGAAGCATGCGCAGAAGCGGCGTGTGGCGCAGCGAAGGTTCGACCTTCAACTGCTGCCGAATGAACTTCTTAACTTCGTCGTCTGACATGGGTTGGCGA
>JANMHA010000118.1:0-9321 GCA_031374925.1 Pirellula sp.
CGAAGGCCATCCAAGTCGTCAGCGCTGCGAGGCAAATCATCATCGAAATCCAACAGGCCGTCGAACAAGGTTATAGCTCCTGAAACCACGAAAATAATGGAGGATCGGAGTGCTCGTGTGTAAGCAAAGTTCCGGTCTTGAGAACGCTTCTTTCAATCGAAGTCTCCGCTACGAAAAACTGGCCAATCCATCGCCCGGAGGGCTTGGGACCAAACAATTCGTTGCGTGGACAACTAAAAAATTAGCATTCACGTTTCCTAGTACCTTGCAAGAGCGAGGCAGAGGAAGTGTAGCACTTAACTGCTTACCGACAGGACTCCGAACATAATTGGTAAATTTTTACGAATAACGAAAGCCTACCGTGGCTAAGTGATCTAGTTCGCTTGTGTTTTGCAAAACCACAAAACCGTGATTAACGGTAGGGGAACTCCAGTGTATTTGGACGAATCCGTTAAAGTACACGTGGGTCAAGTAATTGCGGAAATATTTGCTGCTTTTGGAACACGACCGAATCGAACCTTCCTTGACGCTCTAGCCCATTTGTTTACCACGTTTAATTGCCTGCAATGTTGTCGCTGTTCGTCGGTCGTGTTCTTTGTATTTTGACCAACCGCAGCATGAACTTGGGGTTGGCAGCTTTACTTGACGCGAAAGAATCAGTCGAGAATGCGAGGCTTTTCACTCATCGGGTGGGATTAAAGTGCGGGGATTTACAATTGGGCTGGGCGGAAGATGTTGCTAGTTGCAAACAACCTACGTCCTCAAAGCAGCCACATGTTGTGAGCGCTTTGCGTGCAAAAGCATTCTAACTAGGATCGTCTCCAGGTCTAGTCGCTTAGATGGTAGAATCATCGTATCCTCAATGACTTTTCAGGAAATGAGCCATTTAGCCTCCAACTGCGTAGTGACTTTTTCGCGTGCCTTTCCATCCCATATTCCACTAAAGCCAAGCTATGTCCCAGTTTCTTTTGCCGTGTACTTGCGGGGCAAATATTCCCGTCAATCGAAGCCAAGCGGGGATGTCGCTGCCCTGCCCCAATTGTGGCAACACGGTCGAGGTACCGACCATTCGGAAATTGGCCGAATTCGCGACCGTGGTCCCGGCAAAGAAACAGGCCAAAACCGGCCAAGCAGCAAAATGGCTAGGGCCAGTTGCGGCGGTTTCTCTAATCGTTGGACTAATCGCAATGGCTTACGCTGGATACTTGTATTATGAGCGGTACTCCTACACCACCTTCGTAAAACAAAGCGGTGGAGATATCAACGTAGAGGAAGCCGAATTCTTAGAGGGCATCAGAAACCACGCACTGCAGTCCGCGCCCGCGGACACTTGGGATTATTGGAACATAATGCTCGAAGAGGGGCTCAAAGATCCCGATCCACCTGACATTTTCAAGATTAAACGGTACCTTGCGTCGAGAATGCCGACGATGGTCGGCTCGCTTTTGACCGGCGGGATTGGAATAGCCATCTTTGCGATCTCATCCGTTTTGTTGCAGAGATTCCGATTCAGCTAAAGCTGCCTAAAGCCTATCCAACCTTCTTCATCATCTGTATCTGTCCCATCCGTCGTTCGTGGGAAATAAGCTCTTTCAGGCATCCGGTGTTCGCTCACGGCTCGGGCACCTGTTTCGACTTGAGCAAATACAGTCACCAATTTGATGTCCCGATTCCCCACGGGAAACCGAACGCTTCCGTTGCGGGAAACAAAAACTTCAAGTGGTAAGGAAATTTTTTCGCCCGCCGGAATGCCCTTGGGTTCTTGGCAATAAAACTGCTCATTGAGCCCGATCGATAAATTACGCCAAGCCACTGCTGTCGGGTTCTTGATCGAAATACATGGCACCAGACGACGATCTTCAAGTGTTTTATTGGACGTTATCCACATCGATTCCAGCTTGACCAAGGCAGGCAACGCGGGCTCAGGCCTGCGAGGCGTAAAGAAAGACAGCAACAAACCACAAGCGATCGGTCCAGCGATCAGAACAACCATTAGAATGGTCAGTTGTTTTGAAGTTATTGTCCGTTTGGATGGCATGCCGGATCTGTCTTTTGGTTCTGAGTAATGGATGTTCTACTATCTGCGGAATCCAGGAAACTTCAAGTGGAATCGAAATCGACGAAAAAGGAACGATTCGCGTGCACACAAACGGTTCAGAACATGAGAAATTGTTGCGAGTGCTCCGTGCGTTGGAACAAAAACTCGCCGACAAGTCACCTCAAAGTGCATTTGCGGCATGTGTTTACCCCTCGGAATCGTCGCTCTCGTTTTTCGATTTTGTAGCGTTGGTTCAGAACATTCGAAGCCAGAAAACACCTCATCTTGAGTCGAATTGGCAAATCGGCAGTCAAGAGGTCGAGCATGATCACGCGGATTGGCCAACTGAAATCCCCAAGCTGCTCCAGCAAGCGTTGCGATGCTGTCAATCGCCTTCCGCTCCCATAGTCGCGATTCTCGGCCTCCTGAACGCGGGAAAGTCATCTCTCGTTTCAACCTACCTTTCGGATGAAAACCGACGACGCATCTTAGTCGGATCGGCCAACGCGCAAGGAACCCACCGCTTTGTGTTATGGCTGCCGGATTCTTGGCGACGCGACCCGGAATTGTGGGATTCACTCCAAGAGCGATTGCTGTCCATATTCGGTTGCGATAGCGAGTTACTGTCTGCCGATTCGGAGCAGGCCGTAGCACAGTACAACGACACCACGCCAAGACCCTTTGTCGATGCATCTGGTGTGCAACAATTTCGGCAGACAATCGAGATCCCATTGGTCGCAACCGACCCACAACTGGATCGATGGGGATTGGCCCTAATGGATTGCCCTGACGTGCAAACTGGCTTTCTCCCTCATCTAAACCAGCCGAGTTTCCATTCAGGAAGTGCGGCAACCTATTCTGCTTCGCTTAACACCCTTTTTCATGAGCGATCGCAATCGATTGCAGACGCGAGGCTGAGTGTATTGGCTAGTGCTGCCCCGCTTTGTTCGGCCTTCATCGTCGTGCTTCCGGCCAATGCCATGCACGACCAAACGGTTAGCCGTCTCCTCCGAGTTCTCGGCGACCGAATGCCCAGCGTGAAGCAAATTTTGGCTGTCAATCGCGTGCCGCGACGCTACGAAACGGTCGAAATCCGCGAGGAGCTTAAGACCTTGTACGGGCTCCATTCTATCAGTCGGCATTACATGGCCTACGGTTTTGATGGTCCACAACAGCGAGACCGACTCCCACAGCCGCCAGAGGGACTTCACGTAAAGGACGATTCGACACTTCCTTTGTTCTTTCGCATTGACAAGCAGCCGATCACACAACCGCCTCTCCCGATCCCAATGGAAGATTGGCTCCTGAACATCGGCTCCCAACTCGACAAACGCAGTCTCTTTGAGGATGTGTTGACTGCGACGACATCCAAGTTGCGGCTGCATATCCAAGAGGCGATCGATCGATCCCACGCATTCGTGCGGCAATCGTTAGCAACAACGGACACACTTCGGAGCTCGGTTGCAAACGCTTGCCTGGACTTTTCAACGGATGGAAACGCGTCCAGTTCCAGCAAGATTCGACTGCAAGTTTCCAGGCAAATCATTCAGCAGGTTTCTCAATCGTTGGAAAAGACTGCCCCTTGGTGGGCCATGCCAGGCCGGTGGACTGCTCGTCTTGCAGAAACGAGCAAAGCCAGCATTGCGACCGCCACGACTTGGCTTCAAATTCCGAAATGGTTTAGTGGCAAGACCGAAGCGATCGGGCGTTGGATCCGAAGCCGATGGACATCTGGACAGTCTGGGAAAATCGTAACTGCCGATGTGTTGATGAATCATCTTCAGCAACATGATCGCCGAGGCACTTTGGGATTGGACGACGACACAAAAGAAAGCCAAAGACAGCATGTGCGCGAGGCTTGCCAACGCGCGATTGACCGTTTCCAAAAAGAGAGCTTGATCCAGCTCGACGACCAGCAATTGGATGAATTCACGGCCAAAATGTGGGCTGATATGCCGATGGGAAAGCGACTTTTAACGGGATTCGCTCCAGCCGGCATTCTGTTTGCGCCGCTCCTAGCGGTAGTGATGGTTCCCTTGGATTTTGGCGGGTCTGCTGTCTTGATTTTTGCATCCATTAAGGAGCTTTTGCTTGCCGGGGCAGCCGGGGTTGGGCTCGTCATGGCCAGCGCGGATTCGATGCCGCAAATCGCCGAATCCGAGGCTGCCTGGCAGCAGTTAGGTGACCTATACGCCGTTTTGTGCGATGAACTTGGGCTCAAGAGGCCGACTGACAGCCAAATGCCAGCGGTCGGTACTGGGGTTCATGCACGCAGGATGCCGTCAAGCCGTATCCCCGTCCGAATCGAAACGGAAGAGACGAAATGCGTGCCGGTTGTATACGCATTAAACCCAAAAGCAATTTCCGAAATCGAAGATTGCTTGGCTGCAATTCGTGGCTAATTAATTCGTGGCTAATTTGAATTCGTGGCTAATTTGGAGTGCTCCGATTCATCGGAGCTTTTGGATGAACATGAGAACCGAACCCCACCAATTGATCGGCCATCGAAATGCGACCGGGAGGAACGAATTCCCCCTTGAGCCTCGCGATCTTAAAGCTGGGATGAATCCCAGCACTCCAAATTTACCAAAAAAACACTTTTGCCGTTGACGACTTCGGCTTGCATTCCTATCTTCTTGCGTCCCGCGTTCAACGTAGGGCTTACGAGATCGTCGGCGAACAAAAATCGCTGACAAACTGGCGTTTTTAGAGGTAGAGATCAGCTGTGTCCGGATCGCATGAAGTCATCAGAATTCGAATGGAAGCTTATGACCATGCCGTTTTGGATCAAAGTGCTTTGGAAATAGTGGAAACCGCCAAGCGAACTCACTCCGAAGTGCATGGCCCGATTCCTCTCCCGACACGCATTGAGCGGTATACGGTCCTTTCCGGCCCGAATATCGATAAAAAAGCGCGTCAGCAGTTTGAAATCAGAACACACAAACGTCTGATCGATATTAAGCAAGCCACTGCACGAACGATCGAAGCTCTAAACAAGTTGAGCTTGCCCGCTGGCGTTGACATCAAAATCAAAGCAACGACACGGTAGGAAATTTACGCTTAAACGGCATCCATCAGGTTTTCCCAATATGAAACGGAAGCTCTGAAGGTAACCATCGATTTGGCGATTGAAGTTGCGGTTGGCCGCCTCTCTCGCAAGGTCCGCTCTGTAAAACGGGTGGGTTCGTCGGTGTGTCCTTCGTGGCAAACGATTTACGGAATAAGACGAATGAGCAAAGGAATCCTCGGCCGCAAGGTCGGAATGACGCAGATATTTGAGAAGGACGGTCGCGCTGTGCCCGTCACGGTCATCGAAGCTGGGCCTTGCCATGTTCTTCAAGTCAGAACCGTAGATCGGGATGGTTACGAAGCGATTCAGATGGGCTTTTTAGATAAGCCTCGTCGTCTTGCTAGCCGCGCCGCTCGAGGCCAGGTAGCTGGTATCTCAAGCAAGCGATCAGAAAAAATCAAAGCCGCCGGTGGAGCAGTCGCAGCCAAAGCCGATTGTGAGCCAAAGCGATTTATCCGCGAATTCCGTGGGCCAGCCTCTGCCGATGTAGGTGCAGAGGTCAAGGTGACGGTTCTAGAGGGCATTAAATCCGTTGACGTCACCGGCATCAGTAAGGGTTGTGGGTTCTCGGGCTGGATGAAAAGGCATAATTATGCTGGCCAGCGAGCAACACACGGGGTTAAAAAAGCTCACCGCCATCCTGGTGGTACAGGTGCCGGTACTTACCCTGGCCGAGTCCGTAAGGGCAAAAAAGGTGCTGGGCAATACGGCAACGATCAAATCACGATGCGAAATCTTCTTGTTGTTCGGATTGATGGCGAAAACAACTTGCTTCTGGTTCGGGGCGCAGTTCCTGGTCCGAACGGTGGTTATGTGATCATTCGCGAAACAAATAAAGTCGGTTAGAGAATATTAGGCGTAATGAGATGACAACACTTCCAGTTTATGACATGTCGGGCGCAAAGGTCGGCGATTACGAAATCGACCCGCAGTTGCTCGCTCCCAAGGTCAGCAAGCAGTTGCTGCACGACGTCGTTGTTATGTACTTGGCGAATCAACGCCAAGGTAGTAATAAGACGAAGGCCCGGGGAGAAGTCTCTGGTTCAACAAAGAAGATGTATAAACAAAAGGGTACTGGTAACGCTCGTATGGGTTCCAAGCGGAGTCCAATTCGACGTGGTGGTGGGCATGCCAAGGCGCGTCAGCCAAGATCGTATTACTACCGACTCCCTCGCAAAGCGGTGCAAGCTGCGACGAGAATGGCGATAGCCTCAAAGATCTCGGCAGGTTCCGTCGTGGTGGTAGATCAGATCAAAATGGATGCTCCCAAAACCAAGCTTTTGGCGTCGGCATTCAAGGCGATGGGGCTCGAAGGTCAAACCAAGACTTTGGCGATCAGCGGTTTGGATCGAAATGTATACCTTAGCGGTCGAAACATCGAAGGGCTGACGATTAGCCCAGTGGCGGATCTCAATGCTCTGATCGTTTTGCGACCACGCAAATTGGTGATGACGCGAGAAGCCCTCGACTGGATCAAGGCAAAAGCAAGTGCATAAGGTTCGGTAGGACCGGTGATGTCGACGATTTGAATCGCAAAACAACTCAGAAATAAATCATGGCAAAGCAACAACCAAAAAGCAAAATCGTGCTGACACCACATCAAGTGGTGTTGCGTACGCTCGTAACGGAAAAGGGTGTCCACAAGGCGACACGACAAAACCGTTACGCATTCGAGGTCAATCCGTTGGCGGATAAAACCGTTATCAAGGCGGCGATCGAAGAATTGTTCAATGTAAAGGTTGTGGCCGTAGCAACACAAAACCGCCAGGGCAAGTCACGACGTTATCGTGCTCGTCTCGGCGTGACGAAGGCTTGGAAGAAGGCGATCGTCAAACTAAGCAGCGAACACAAGATCGACTTCTTCTAGGAAGTGCCTTCTTAAAGGAAAACGCAGGACACGATCATGGGTATTCGAGTATACAAACCAACTTCAGCGGGTCGGCGAAATTCGTCGGTTAGTGACTTTGCTGAACTGACACCGGGTGCAGTGCCTGAAAAGGCGCTGATGATTCGGTTGAAGCGACATGGTGGACGAAATAATCAAGGTTTCATCACTTCACGACATCGTGGTGGTGGACACAAACAGATGTATCGAATCATCGACTTCAAACGGAAGAAAGATGGAATACCTGCAAAGGTAGATTCGATTCAGTACGATCCAAATCGATCGGGACGGATTGCTCTGCTGCACTATGCAGATGGCGAGAAGTCCTACATCGTGGCTCCAGATGGTCTAAAGGCTGGTGTGACACTGCTCAATGGGTCAGATGCTCCACCGACTTTAGGCAATTGTTTGCCGATGAAAAACATACCACCTGGAACGGAAGTTTGCTGTGTGGAGATGACGCTTGGGCGGGGTGCTGCACTTTGTCGGTCTGCTGGTTCGTCTGCCGTTTTGATGGCTCGCGAGGCTGGTTGGGCGCAGTTGCAATTGCCGAGCGGAGAAATCCGACGCGTTCCAAGTCAATGCCGAGCAACCATCGGGAAAGTAAGTAATCCAGACCACGGGGCGATTCGCATCGGCAAGGCCGGACGAAATCGTTGGAAGGGTTGGAGACCTCACGTTCGCGGTACGGCAATGAATCCTGTGGATCACCCGCACGGTGGTGGTGAAGGACGTACCAAGGGTGGCCGACACCCAGTGAGCCCGACGGGCAAGCTGGCCAAGGGTGGCTTCACAAGGCGGCCTCGCAAACCTAGCAACTCCGCAATTATTCGTCGACGCAAGTCGGTTCGTTACGGTCAACTGAAACTGAGATAGTTAAGGGAAGAGTTCTGACACATGGGACGTTCGACAAAAAAGGGTCCGTTTGTAGACCCAAAATTGTATGCGAAGCTTGTCAAAGCCCGCGAGAAAAACGACAACATGCCGATTACCACTTGGGCTCGACGATGCACCATCGTTCCTGAGTTTGTCGGAGCAACTTTCATGGTTCATAACGGAAAAGCACACATTAAGGTATTCGTGACGGAAGACATGGTCGGGCACAAGCTCGGCGAGTTCTCACCGACGCGAACCTTCCGCGGCCACGGCGGTAAGGGTGGTAAGAAGTAATTTTTTCAGAAACAGGAATCAATCATGGCTTACCGAGCCGTACATCGATACGCACGCATCAGTGCTAGAAAGGTCAGACCGCTGGCCGATTTAGTGCGTGGAAAATTTGCGGACGAAGCACTTGAAATGCTGCGATTCCAACCGAACCGTGGCGCACGGATGTTGGAAAAGGTAATTAAGAGTGCTATTGGTAGCGCTGGGGATACAGACCAAAATGGTGGACGTTCGTACAGCGCCGAGGAACTGGTTGTTGTCGACGCTCGCATCGACGGCGGTCCGATCATGAAGCGTTTTAGACCAATGTCGCGAGGACAGGCGTTTACGATCCTGAAGCGATCGGCCCATATTTCGGTAGAACTCAAGAGAATCGAAGAGCTGTAGGAAACTTACATTATGGGACAAAAGGTCAATCCGATAGGTTTCCGTACCGGCATCGTCATGGGTTGGAAGAGCCGATGGTACGCCAGCAAGAAGGAATTCGCTGAGCTGCTCGTAGAAGATCAGAAGATTCGTAAGTTCATCAAATTTCATCCAACCAAGCCTGCGTATCGCGAAGCGGGTATCGATCGAATTGAAATCGAGCGAACTCGCGATGAAGTACGGTTGATGGTCTTTGTTGCCAAGCCTGGTTTGATTATTGGGAAGAAGGGGACGGAAATCGAGATTCTGCAGGAAGAACTGCAAAACTTGATCGGTCGTCGCGTGAATCTCAAGGTAGAAGAAGTTTATCGTCCTGAAATTCAGGCGCAATTGATTGCGGAAGACATCGCGAAGCAACTTGCTAAGCGATCCAGTTTCCGACGAACGATGAAGCGTTCCATCGAAACAGCGATGGATGCGGGTGCGAAGGGTATTAAGATTCAAATGTCTGGTCGTTTAGGTGGTGCGGAAATGGCGCGTTGCGAAAAAGGCAACGCCGGTTCTTTGCCACTAAGTACGATCCAAGCAAAAATTAGCTATGGACTTGCTGAAGCTGCTACTCCACAGGGGAATATCGGAATTCAAGTCTGGGTAAATCAAGGTTCTTACGCGGGAGACGCTAACGATGGCGCTGATGCCCAAACGGGTCAAGCACCGAAAAAGCCAAAGAGGACGTATAAAAGGTAACGCGACCCGCGGTAACAAGGTTGTCTTTGGTGACTTCGGACTACAGTGCCT
>JANMHA010000123.1:0-10131 GCA_031374925.1 Pirellula sp.
CCAGATCGGAGCCGACAAGCGCATCCAAGTGGGTCAAGCTCAGAGAAAACCCTTGGTCGATGGACGCAGCCCTTGGCGATTTGTTTGACAAGAAAGAGGCTGCGTGCAAATCATCGCGGGCGGTGTTCAAAGAACTTTCCGTGAACCAGTTGAATTTTCGGCCCAGCAATGGAACGCATACACCGCGATGGAACACCGAGCACATGATGGGTCGTGAGTTACTCTTTTTTTCTCAGATCTATCATGCCATGGATTCGAGCATCCCTATTTTGGATCTCAATCCAAAGCAGATGCCACCCGACTATCGCCCCGCACATGAAGACTGGACTGGCCTGGAAGAGTCCAAGCAAATGGAGCGAGTGGAATCTTTCACTCGACGGTTTGCCTATTTACTCAACGGGATGGATCTTAACAAGACCGCCAAAGGCAGTCCCTTCTGGACTCCGAAAGCTTTGCTCAAGCAAATGGAAGCTCACTACAAGGAACACACGGCCAATGTGGTTAAGAAGAAGGAATTACCGGATTGGCCTAAGGATTGACGCCCAACGGCTTCGAAAACTTCCTTGACGGAAGAGATCCTGAAATTTTTGATGATTCTTTTGCATTCAGGGTTTCGTGACCTAACCTTCTACCGAACGCGTTTTGCGATGAGGTATTTCGATCGCACCGGCGTGTTTTATCGATTCTGCCGGTCCAGTTCGTTTGATCTTCCCTAATGAACTCCATGCGTCATGCGAAAATACATCCCATTACCGATTTGCAGATTTTTCAATGAAGAATCTGGTCCGACTGCTGTCGAATACGCCGTAATGCTTGCGTTGATTATCGTCGTATGTGCGTCGACGGTCGGTTCTGTTGGCATGGCGGCGTATAAATCGCTTTGGGAAGTGGTAGAGGTGTTGGACAAGTGATGCGACCCTCTTTTTCTTTCCTAAAACTTCGAAGCAAATCGCAACTTGTTGAGTGGTTGGCTGGGACCCAAGTTGTTTTGTTAGCGATCGCGTTGGTCTGCTTTAGTGGGTGGATCAAGATCAAGTTGGGAGCACTTATTCGGGAACAAATTATCGCTGAGAATCAACTCATCGCGGAACAAATGGGACGTGTTCTGGCAAGTGTTCAATCTGATCCAGTTGAATTTGGCGACGAAAACTGGGGGCGGTTGCAAACGATCGTCGAAGACGCAAAACTTCCAAACGATGGTTACCTTTGTATCGCTAGTTCAGAAACGGGAAAGCTACTTTGCCATCCCAAAATGCAAACCAGCCCCGGACTTAGAAATTCAAGCGTTGGCCAGATGCAGCTCGAAATGCAGGACTCCGGCAAAAGCACATTACTTGCTGCGATACGAAATCTTGATCTTGACAAAACGAAAATTGAGGTGGTCACGGGCCTTGTTGGTGCTGGAACCAGAACTGAAATTGTTTCCGCAGCAGTACTTCCTCAAATCAACGGGGTCTTGCTCGTGCATCAAGCGGAAGCCTCGACTCAGCAGGCTGTATCTAGAATCTTAACGCCACTGGGCTACGTTGGCCTCGTTATCGGCCTATCGATGATTATCATCACCACCAAGGTTTGTGTTGCGATCATCAAGCGTTATGAAAACGAATTAGCGATTATCAATGAGGGACTTGAACAAACGGTTCGTGACCGAACCCGCGCGTTGACCAAAACCCGCGATGCCGTGATTTTCGGACTTGCGAAGCTCGCTGAATCGCGAGACAGCGATACAGGAGAGCATTTAGAACGTATCAGCTTGTTTTCAACGGAGTTAGCGGCTACCGTCGAGAAACGCGCCGGAAATTCACATTCGCTACTGGTCGACTCCATCGGCCTTGCATCTTCACTGCACGACATCGGCAAGGTTGGCGTACCTGATCGGGTGCTATTAAAGCCAGGCAGATTGGATCCAGAAGAACGGAAAATCATTGAGATCCATCCACAGGTTGGCGAGGATTGTTTGAATGCGATTGAGGAACGGCTAGGAAATGACGGTTTCCTCTCGCTCGCCAAAGAGATCTGCGCTTACCACCATGAAAAATGGGACGGCAGTGGATATCCATACCAGCTAGCTGGTTCTCAAATCCCAATCTCTGCCCGGATCGTAGCCGTGGCCGATGTATATGATGCCTTGCGATCGCGCCGGCCCTACAAAGACCCGATGTCACACGAGGCTGCACGGCAAATAATACTACAAGGATCGGGAAAGCACTTTGATCCCGATATTGTCGAATCGTTCCTTGAATGCGAATCCGCCTTCGAACGTATTGCTTCTAACTACCTGGCAGCCAACCAAGTAAGTCCATCCGTTACAACTACCCCACTTTTAGTTTCGATGGCTATTCCTACCCCTTCGGTGATCCAAACCCCACTCTAAGGCAGCCGGACAATCGGTCGTCGGCATTCTTGCATTGCGGTAGCAAACTTTTGGATAGACCACAGGGCGAAGGACATCAACGAGAATCCGTTCAATCTAAACGCTGGTCCAGCACCGATGGACTTCTTGTCTTTTCTTCAGACAGGCCAGACTCTAGATTTCGTATTTTCCACTTCTGTGTTCCATTAGCTTCGGATCGAATATGATGCTTTGGATGCGTTTCGATACTCGTCAGTATCAATTGGGTTGAATCCCAGGACGCGATGGCAGTTCCCCTTGGTTTTTGAGGATTCCAAATGATGATTTACCGCCGGTCCGTTGCACTCATGGCCTTTCTGGCCGTTTGCGTAATTGTTTCAAGCTCCGATGCACAAGAAAAGCAGAAGGGCGGTGGACGCGGTCAGGCTGCTCCGGGAAAAGAGCCACCTCATCCGCCGAAGGTAGGTGACAGCGCACCTGATATTGAACTCAAGAACGAAAAAGGGGATCTTGTTTCGTTAAAAGAACTTACCCGTGAACATGCTGTGGTGTTGCTAGTCTTGCGAGGTTGGCCAGGCTACCAGTGCCCTATTTGCTCACGGCAAGTGAGTGAGTTCATGGCCAAAAAAACAGAATTGGAAAAAGCTGGCGCACAGGTTCTGATGGTCTACCCTGGACCGTCTGAAAAGCTAGGTCAACATGCCAAAGAATTTGCAACACAAGGCAAGTGGGAATTCCCGTCTAACTTCCATTATGTCACTGATCCGGATTATAAGTTTACAAACGACTGGGGCTTGCGATGGGAAGCTGAACGTGAAACGGCTTATCCCTCAACAATCATCATCGGCAAGGATCGAAAAGTGGCTTACCTGATGACGAGCACGTCGCATGGCGGTAGGGCTGGTGTTGCGGCCGTTCTCGATGAACTTATGAAACTAAAATAGTGCTGAGCAACAAGGACAGACCTCCCGTACGATGCTCATTTAAAGATCTTCGTGTCACCAAGAAAAAACTGCCTAGTCCAATACTATTCATCGGCTTAGGAGTCTGAGAAATCGGTCTCCTTCTTCAAGTGCCATCGGATTTGCGAGACTTGCGAGACTTGATGCGAAGGTGGTCGCGGATAGGAGCTGTACTCAATGACGGGTTGGGTCTAGCAAGCCACCAGCAACCCATCTTCAACGACGATCTCAAAAGTTTGCGCATCGGCTTTCGGTTCGGTTAACTCGCCACGGAGGATTTTGACATTAGAAGGGGCAACAATGCCGAGCGAAATCCGGTTGCCTTGTATCTTGACGACTTCCACAGTGATGTTGCCGTCGATTACTAACTTATCACCAACTTTGCGACTAAGAACTAGCATTTTGATTCTTCCATGAGTTCGATTGCTGCGACAGTGCGGGAATTGTTGGTCTGCCGCATCCCAACACAATTATTATCAGCTGGGCATGTGACAACTTAGGTCAATGCGGAAATGAATTCGAAATAAAAGACGATTAAGATTTCCAGTAACTGCTGTCACCGACCAATTTTCAACGCAGTACTTCAACGAATTTCAATTGGCGAAACTTGGTTGCCGACTTTGGACTGACTGCGCAGTACCATTCCAAAGTGCCAGGGAGGTAGTTCGAACTGATCACATACTTCCAAGCCACAGTCGTTCGCCCACTTGGAAATCTGAGTTGGAGTTGGACGAATGTCGTGACTTGGTCCTCGTGGTGTCTGCTTCGATTGCCAATGTGTTACCAAGATATTTGGTGCCGCATCAGCCGCAAGACTTAGAAGCCTCATTGGGTTTTCGCAGTGGAGTATGTTAAACAAGACCACGGCATCGGCTTTAATTCCAAACCCGCTTTCAAGAACGTCGCGCAGTTCGACTTGTACCGGGAGACCCTTTGCTCGCATACGGGTTCGCTCGACCATGAACGGATTAACGTCGAAGCAATACAGCGTGCCGCGGATCACTTTTGCTATTGGAATGGAGAATGTCCCGTAGCCGCATCCTAACTCCGCAACATCAGTGTAGCTGCCTATACCGAATCGTTCGATCGTGAGCTCAACGTCAAAAAGAGACTCCCAATAATCCTCCTCGGGCATTCCGCTGTCACGGACCTTCATCTGGTGCGCTCACTTCTCACTTTGATGGTAATTCATTGGGGATCATTCGGGCCAGGAGTAATTGCAATCTATTCTATCGCATCCAATGGCAAGTCGCGGACGGGGCAACGAAGCGCTCCCCGGGAAAAATGCAAAGGAACCAAGACAACATCGAATCTTAAGGCATGCTAAACTCAGGTTCACAACTCTTTCCGAAACGGGCGGAATGTTCGTCATGTTTATTAGATCACGGAACAAAAAGCACCTTTTGAATATGCGAATAAATCGACTGGCCGTGCGGAACCATTCACCAAGAACAATAAACTTTACATCGCTCACCAGCGATGCCATTCGCATTGATCTGCGAGCCAAAGCCGCAAGACAACTTGCATACTTTGTTGCGGTATTCCTGCTTTGTGTGGGTGAATCGACGGATCTATTTTCTCAATCAACGGAAAAGAGCCCTGTTGCATCTAGCGCCAAGTTGCAACCTGTTCTCAATCCGCCAACGGTGCAGATGCTACTGCCGGGCTTCGAAGCGCATGAACTTCCGGTTGAATTGACCAACATCAACAATCTGAGATATCGTAACGATGGTTTGCTTTATGCTCTCGGATACAACGGCGACATTTGGCTATTGAGCGATCGCGACGGCGACGGTCTCGAAGAGACTGCGAATAAGTTTTTCGAAAATCAAGGTCGCTTACGAGGCCCAATTGGTATGGCTGTGATTCCACCAGGACATGCTTTGTTGGCTGGTGGGGCTAACAATTCCCCAAATCTCGGTCGTGGGCTAGTCGTTGCCTCGAAGGGTAAAGTATCTGCGATTTTGGATCTCGATGGTGATGATGTTGCTGAGCAAGAACGAATCATCGCAGAAGGCTGGGTGGAGATACCGCAGAACGTCGATGCTATCGGAGTTGCAATCCATCCGGTCGATGGATCGATCTATTTCGGATTAGGTGTTAAGGACTACAACAAGGCGTATCAACTTGATAAGGACGGCAAGTCGCAATTCGATCTGCGCACGGAGCGTGGAACCATCCAACGCATCGCCCCTGATCTGTCGAGTCGCCAGCCTATTTGCACCGGCATTCGCTTCACGATCGGACTAGGCTTTGACGAACACAATGAGTTGTTTGCCACCGAACAAGAAGGAGCGACGTGGCTTCCCAATGGGAACCCCTTCGATGAGTTGCTTCATATTAAACCTTCACGCCACTATGGTTTTCCACCTCGACATCCCAAACACCTACCTTATGTATTCGATGAACCGAGTCTTTTCGACTACCGACCTCAACATCAGTCTACGTGTGGGCTCGCGTTTAATTTGCCCTTGTCTCCGAGCGGTCCGATCTTTGGGCCGTCAAATTGGCGTGGCAATGTTTTTGTGTGTGGTCAGTCGCGAGGTAAGCTTTATCGCACGCAACTGGTTCGTGATACGGAGGGGGAGTACATTGCGACCAATGAACTGATTGGTTGCTTGAGCATGCTCACGGTTGATTGCTGTCTGTCGCCCAAAGGAGACTTGCTTGTTGCTTGTCATAGTGGCGCTCCGGACTGGGGATCGGGGCCGTCAGGGAAAGGAAAACTATTTCGAATTCGCTATCGCCAATCAGACCAAGGACAACCGGTTGCAATCTGGTCAGCATCGCCTCATGAAGTGCGAGTTGAGTTTGATAAGCCACTAGCCGTCGAGGCGCTCCAACAATTGGGTTCGCACTCGACAATCACATACGGTACCTACGCTGCCGCCGCCGATCGATTGGAATCCATTCGACCTGGCTACGAGGTTACCAAACTACAGCAATCAACTCCCCGCTATGATCTTCCGATACTGTCGACAAGCGTATCGCCAGATCGCCGAACGCTCATTTTATCGACTGCACGACACCAAGCCTCGGTCGGTTACGGCCTGAGTTTGCCTGGACTTGGACGTGAGTTCGTCAAACCAAATGCGACCGCAATTCAACAACTCCCAGCGATCGATTTGGCCTATTCGTTAAACGGAGTTCAAGCACATTGGAAATCGATCGACGGCAGCGTCACGGAATGGAATGGTTGGCTACCGCATCTCGATTTGGAACTAGCTCGCAAAATGGCCCAAGGCCAGCAGCATATCGTGGGACTGTGGGATCGGCTCAAATCGCCGGGCATTCTGACGTTGAAAACACAATTGAACCCGAATGGCCTCTTCTATCCTACGGTCCAACCCGGTTCGACTCTCGACTATCCACCAGAAGATGACCACTTCCTATTAGATACCGGTTTCCAGTTAACCTCTACACAACCTTTCGCGTCGGGTGTGCCAGAGGGGATACTGGCAGAAGCACTACCTCACGATGGAAAATACCAATGTTCGATCGATGTTCCGTTGAAATCATCGGCTTGCGTTCCAATGGTCCTGCAACTGAAGACAGGGAAAGTTATCCCGGCCGTTAGCATTCGTTGGCATGCGCGTTTTGGATCGGACGAGAATCGTTCTGGTCAAGTCGCGGTCCACCGCTTCTTGCTCCCGTGGGCCGATCTTTCGTTGTTGGACAAAGCGACGCCTACGGAACGTTCGATTCCCGAACTCGCCGAGGCAAGCTGGGGGCGTGGAAGACAAGTTTTTCTCGGCCAACTGGCAGGTTGCTCGAAGTGTCACATTGCCCATGGAATAGGTGAGAAAATTGGCCCCGATCTTTCCAACCTCATTCACCGCGACTTCGAATCGGTTGTTCGAGATATCAAGTATCCCCACTTTTCGATCAACCCCGATTACATCACTTATATTGTCGTTCTCAAGGACTCACGAGTGCTCACCGGTGCGTTGCGAAGTGAGGGTGATCAGTTCTGGATAAGCGACCAACAAGCCAACGTTACCACCTTCGCACGGGATGAAATCGACGAACTCAAGCCATCGTCGTTGTCGATCATGCCTGAGGGCATCTTTGAAAAATTGACTGAACGGGAGCGAAAAGATCTATTAGCTTTCCTGTTGCAACAACCGCCTCGCATGCCTTCCGACGGCAAAGAGGCACCACCACGTTTGCGAAGCCGGCAAGAAGTAGAAGCGGCCTTGAAGCCATTGCAGGAAGCGACTTCCACTTCTGTGCCTACGAACAACCCACCCGAAGCGGTCCGGCCTCTGAATGTTTTGCTGGTCGCTGGTAAGAAAGACCATGGCCCAGGCGAGCATGACTATCCGGCATGGTTGCGAATCTGGAGTGAATTGATGTCCGCAGCGGAAGCTGTCTCGATCAGCACAGCCATGGAATGGCCAACGCCCAATCAAATACAAGCGGCTGATACAATCGTGTTCTTTCAACGAGGACAATGGGACGACGAACGAGCCAAAACGATCGATGCGCACCTCGCGGCGGGGCGGGGGCTCGTTTACATTCACTGGGCGATCGAAGGGGGAAGCGATGCAACTCCTTTCGCACAGCGAATTGGAAAAGCTAGTTTTGCCAAAGAAACACGCTATCGACATGGTCCACTCGACGTGAGCTTTCGAACCGGCAGTAACCATCCTATTGCTCGCAATTTTGCAGGCTTGGATATCATCGATGAGAGCTATTGGAAACTTCACGGAGATCCTTCCAAGATCCAAACAATTGCAACCGTTGTCGAGGACGGTGAAGTCCAACCGTTGTTTTGGACAATAGAGCCCAGTCGAGGTCGCGTTTTCGTATCGATCCCAGGACACTATTCGTGGACCTTTGACGACCCCATGTTTCGCATACTCTTGCTTCGCGGCATCGCGTGGTCGGCCCGCGAAAACGTCGATCGATTCAACGAACTGGTACTCCTAGGCGTCGAGCTTGAAAAATGAGCTTTCGATTGACAAGACCGAATGCTCAACATGAAGAGAGCTCAGCCGATAGGTGAGCTACTTGTGGTCGTGTTTCGACATAGCGAGACAATTCTTGGCGCAATCGCGGCAAGATTTGGCACATGCCACCATTTGCTCATCCTTGGGGAATTTTTCGCAGGCCGTCGCACACTCGTCGCAACATTTTGCGCAACACTCGAGCATATGTTTGCAAAGCGGACTGTTTCTTGCGCAAAGAGTTGAGCATGCCTTACAGCATTCCGCGCAGTCGGCGCATAGCTGGGCAGTGGCCTTATGCTCGACTTTTCCGTTTGCAACTAGATCCAAACAATGGGCGAAGCAAGTATCGCACTCAACTTGGCAAAGGGAGCAAATCTCGGCACACTTCTTCATCATCTTTGGATCTTCCTTATGCTGGGCAGACGCGAACATTGGCATTAGTGCAGCAAATGCCATCGCTGCGAGTAAGGGCTGGAACTTAAACATAGCGAACCTCTTTCAATCAAAACTGGACCATCTTCGAAAAGTTCGAAGCATTGAACAGCGAGCAATGCATTTACAGGTCCGAAACCCTTGGAAAAAAATATAATGCCAGTAGTATGTTCGAAATGTGAAAACTCAGGTTTGGTACTGAAGAAGAATCTGGCCTACGACATCTGAGGAAAATGTTCAGAGTCTTGCTGCGTTATTGGTTGCCCAAAGAGGTGACGGTAGCAACATGGTCGCAGATCGAGCAATGGACTTGACTGAAAATCAAGCAATCATTGTGGGGTTTAGGCCCTACAGACGCCGATAAATGACGATGACAGAGTAAATTTTTCAAATTTCGCTGAAGTTCCCCGGTACAATAAACATCAAAATAGAGTTGCGTGGAAGTACCACCGCAAATTGAGAATTAGAGACAAATAAAGGGAAAGCCATGAAAGTTGCTGCATCGTTAGTTTTGTTGATGGTGGTTGGAATTGGACTCGCTTTGGGTGCCAATTACGCTAGCACTTCAGGTTCGGCGACGGCCTCCAAAGTATGTGCTTGTGAAAGCTGCTGCCCAGACGGCGGCTGTTGCTGTGAATCAGGGGTTTGTTCGTGTGAGAATTGCTCATGCGATTGCTGCTCTGAAAACGCGAAAGACTGTGGGGCAAATTGCTGTTCAGCAAAGGCTGAAGTCCAGGCTGTCGCCTCTGACATGGCCACATGTGGCAAGGGATGCTGCGAGAAGTAATTTGGACCAAGCCAGAGCCATGTCCCGACCGCACAACTTGCGAGGAGCACTGCCACACCAAACGCGGGCCAGAAGATGAGCCCGAGCCGATCTGTGAATGCTATTGGTATGAAGAACGGAAGCCCAACGGGACCAGCACAAGTGTCTCGCGAGCAAATTTAGAAGCGGTTGCTAAGTCTTGGTTTCGCTTCCACCGAAATACCATTTCGATGATACTTAGTTTTGATATCGAGCGCATCATTCAGATGGATTGGGAGGACCGAACGAGCTTTGACGTGATTCGATCGCAATTTGGCTTAACCCCTGGCGAGGTCATTGCAGTCATGCGACGCGAACTCAAGCCATCTTCGTTCAGATTGTGGCGGGCGAGAAGGAGTGGCAGGAAGACGAAACACGTTGCACTGCGAGGTTTCGAAGTCGGGCGTTTTCGCTGTCCAAGTTAAAAGTCTAGTTGAAATGCCCGTCAAACGCATACGCACCAAATCATGTGCGCGTTGTCAGAAGACTAATGATGTTCTCTATCGAGTTCGTATCGACGAATCTCAGGAATGGATCTTCGTATGCCCGGTTTGCCTTGAGGAAGTAAAGCCCAACAATCCTCGATACCAATATGGCGGTACCTGGAAGAGCAAGAAGCGGCATTGA
>JANMHA010000183.1:0-10517 GCA_031374925.1 Pirellula sp.
CGCAAGCCACGGACGAACTCAAGGCAGCGCTCGTCAACTACTTCGATCGCGATTTGGAAGAACGTGATCGACTCCTGAAAATGGTTCGTGCTGATATTGAGAAGATGAAGCAAAAGCTCGAGAAGCGAGCGAGTTCCAAGAGTTCAATCGTTGAGTTGCAATTCAAGATGATCGTTAATGAAGCCAGCGGTCTTGGCTTCTTTAGCCCTCCAGTGACGACAGATGGATTGGATGACCTCAAACCCTTGAGCGGATCTTCTTTACTGCCTAGATAGCTCGGCGATTCTAAACCCGAAGTGCTGACACATTCTCTACCGGTGGTGCAAACCACCGGTAGCCGACAACACCGAAAGAAATACAAATGAACTCCTGCAAAGTGGCATTTGCCCTATCGATAATTTTGCTATCGACGATTTTCTATTGTGACAAAGTCCTCGCCCAGTCGCCCGTCGCGGCTGAAGCATCGGATGCGATGATGCCGCTTTCACTGGTCCCCAGGTGGAACAAGGATTTACCTTGGATCGTCGACGGGCGGGTTGTCGACATTCAAAAACGTGCTTGCTCCAAAGCCAAGGTTGCCCTGATCGCTGAGTTGCACACGATGGACTCACCCACGATCCCACCTCGATTGATCGCGGAAGGGAACTCCGATGCGAACGGTAACTTTCGCCTGACCTCTCCCAGTCTTGAATGGTATCAATGCCGCTTCCTAACACTGGTGATCCAGGCCGAGGGTCGGGCCACGTTTGTCAAATCTCTCAAGGTCCACATCAAGCAACAATCCCTGGGCGAACTGGTAATGATTCCAAGCCGATCCGTAAAGGGGAAGCTGCTGAATCCACAGGGGCAGCCTGCGTCTGGTGTTAAACTCGACATTGCGTCTTTTAGCTGTCCAGAAACGGCACGCTACAAGCCAGGACAGTCCAATCCTGCCGCATGGCCTGCATCGGTCGTGACTACTGCGCAGGGCGAATTCTCTTTGTCGTTTCTTCCTATGGATACATCGGCGAGCGTTGTATTATCGACCAGTGATAAACGACTCTCGCCAGCGCCGCTCTTCGTAAAATTGGACGCGAAAGCATCCGATTTCAAGTTAACCTGCGAGGCTGGTAATGAAGTTCGTGGTCAGGTCGTTTGCCAAGATTCGGGAAAACCACTTAGCAATACCTGGATAAATGTCGTGTCATTACCAAGCGGTTCTTCACGAGGCGCTGATCAGCAAAGTCAAGGCTGCCCGACACGCACGGATAACGAGGGCAAGTTCGCGGTGAATTGTAGATCTGGCAAGTTCATTACCGTGTACGTCTATCCCGCTGCGGGCCTACCGTACCCGGCATGGATGGAACAGAAACCGATGCCTGAAGATGTGAAAGAGAATCCTCTGCAGATCCAGGTTCCCCGTGGCGTGCTCGTACGCGGGCGAGTCGTTGAGGAAGCTACCGGTAAAGGTGTCTTTGGAGCTGGGGTTGAGTATTTGGCACATTTCGATGAACACAACCCAAAGTACCCGAGATGGAGCAATCCAAACGTTGGAAATGATGTGGCTCATCAAGTTTATTGGGCAACTGAACGGCATCGAGAGTTGACCGATGAATCCGGAGATTTTCAGATTGCCGTACTGCCAGGCAAAGGTCACTTGATGGTCAAAGCTCCAACGGATGAATATGAATCACAGGAACGATCGAGAGGAGAACTCTTCCGCGGGAAACCCTATATGAGTTTCTATTGCATGGAAGGACTCCAAGCGATCGACCCTATGCCCGGTGATGAACCCTTGCAAACAACGCTTTCGTTGCGTTTGGGGCGCAAGGTCTCAGGCTCTTTGCTGAGCAGCAATAAAGAACCTGTCCAACAGGCCTTGTTGCTATCTCCAACCTATTCACCACTGTGGATTAACTCACCCTATTTTCGACCAAGGCCTGTGCAAACCGAATGGCAAGTTCGAGGCGTAGTCGCCGGAAAGCCAACTCCCATTTCCTTCTTCGACCTTGATCATGAGTGTGGGGCAACGATCGACATCAATGCTATAAAGGACGACGATCAACAGCAAACTGTTCAATTGACACCCTGCGGTACGGCGAAAGCGAAACTGGTCGATCAAGAGAACAAACCATTCGAACATTTTCCATACACTCGTGGAGCACAACCCTTATGTCTTCTCGTAGTGGAAGCAGTTCCCGGACCGCCGTTTGATCCGTTCTCACTTTTCGTTAATCCATATTCGATACATTGGACAATGGAAGAATTGGCTTATGATCGTTACCAGAAACTCAGTACGGACATGGACGGGAACATCGTCTTTCCTCTTCTGATTCCGGACGCGCAATACGTGCTCTATACCTACAACGCGGGTAAGGACCGAATGTTCTTAAAAGAGCGCAAGCGATTCAAAGTAGCCTCCGGACAGCAAGTCGACCTCGGCACCATTCTCACTTTGCGAGACTAGCTTGTTAAAGTACAGCGTAAAAGATCGAGTTCGTCCGGTATCGCGAAAAAACGGGTGAGACAGATTGCCGGAACACAACCGCTCCGGTATCGCGCCGGAAAGTGACGTTGCCGACGGTCTCTCGAACACGATCGCTGTTGTCGAGCGGGGCGGCAAGCCACTTGACCCATTGAGAGGAAAGCCGAACGTCACTCCCTCCAATCCAAAAACGTAGCCTAATAATCACAGAATCCTTACTGCGAAGGAAAAGGGGAGCCGCAAATTTTGGCCCTTGACTCTCATGCAAAAGACCTTAGACTCTCATGCATAACGCATTAGACGCTGTTAGGGGTGGATGAGCATGGGAAAACAGATCGAAGAGGTCACGGACGCCGAATTGTCGGTGCTGGAATTTCTCTGGGATCGACCGCAAGGGACGCCGATTCGCGAAATCGTAATAGAAATGTATGGCCGCCACGAACACTCGCTCCATGCCGGAGTGAAGAGTTTCCTGGACCGATTGATGGAAAAAGGCTTCGTGCGAGTCGACAAGACCGACTTTGCCCATCGCTTCTTCGCTGAGATCACAAGGCAGGAGTATGTAGGCAAGCACTTGAAACGGTTGGCTGAAAGCCACTTTGGTGGATCGCTCACGCCACTGCTATTGTCGTTGCTGGATCAAGCGAAACTCAAGCGATCGGATCGTGTTGCCATCGGCAAGATCATCGAGAATATGCGAGATTAGGAGCCTCATTTTGAACCCTGCCTTAACCTTGCTGGGATGGAATCTCTGTCTTAGTGTGCCTTTCGCGCTGCTGGCGTGGTGCGTTTGCCGGATTGGTCCGGTTCAGTATCGGCCAGCCCTGTGCCACGGCATCTGGTTGTTGGTGCTGCTGAAACTTCTAACCCCACCCATGATTCCAGTCCCAATATTCCCGGCACTGACTCCTTTGACTGAAGTGCCGCCGTCGCTCGCTTCTGAATGGCATCAGCTTGAGAAACCACTTCAATCCAAGGTCTACAAGCCAGCCAGCACTGTCACGCCGATCGATGCCTTGGCAAGTTTTTTGCACGATGATACATCCCACACAGATGGCGAGACGAAGAACGCAGGCAACGCAATCCGTGAGCCTTCTTGGCGCAGTGTCACGATCGCTTTCTTAGCGACAAGTGCGATTGTCACGCTAACGATTTGGTTTGCCGCGATTCGACAGTTTCGGCGAATACGTCGTCTCTTGCATCCGGAAATAAAAAACTCAGCTCGCGTATCGAGTTTGCTCAGCGAGTTGGCGAGCCGATTTCAACTCAAAACGAAGCCTAAACTGTGTATTGTTGAGTCGGCAATTGCACCGATGCTTTGGGCTGAACCAGGGAGTCCTGCGGTCGTCTTATCGCGTCAAATGGTCGATGCCTTGAATGACAACGAACTGCGGCATGTGATTGCGCATGAGCTTGCGCATTTTTCTCGCAAAGATCATTGGACCAATCTGTTCGAATTCCTCGTGACTTCGTTGTTTTGGTGGCATCCTGTGGTTTGGTTTGCACGCCGCGAACTGAACCTAGCCGCCGAATGTTGCTGCGATGCACTTGTTCTCAAACAGCTTTCGGAGTCTAGGAAATCGTACGCACAGACGCTTTTGACCGTTGTCGATTTAATCAACTCCGGCAGCTTGCTGCGACCGGCACTGGCAGTAACTTTCGGTGGAAAATCCGCACTTCAACGAAGAATTCAGATGCTCGCGAATTCCAACCTTCGGTTGAGCATATCGTGCAGCGGATGGTGGCTGCTGGTAATGGGTGCATTGACTCTCCTCTTGCTACCCGCGCGCGCCCACGAGATCAAACGCTCCGTTGCCACTCTCGCCCTGCCCGCTGCCAATTCGATCGTTTCCGATGTCGGCACAGACAGGGTGATCGACACGATAAGCAGACTTGTTGCCAAGCGGGACGCTCACACAATTCGAGTTCAGTCATTGGATGATGAGTTGGTGCGACAGAAGCTAGCCGGTGAGTTTCCGCCCATTGAGCGTGAACTTGAAGAACTAGTGGCATTGGAAAAACAGTATCGTGGACAGCGTCCCGGAATAATTGCCATCGTGCAACTGAGTTTTATTGCAAGCAGCTATTCAGGTACCAACAGGCCGATACATAAAGCGCTGGACATCGTGCTGGAGAATTTACACAAATACGGTCAAATGAGAGACACGGCAATCGCTTTTGAGCGTCTATGGGCGCATGATGGAATGAAAACGCTTGACGCATTGACGCATCTGATAGAGTCCGATGAATCCTTGCCCTTTGTTCGCGAGTCGGCACGACTCTGCAGAGCCAGGTGGCAGCTTGAAATGGTTGCGAACAGGGACATGGATGCGAGTGATTTGGAGACGCTGAGTGATCCGACCGACATCGCGAGGAAACAAGATTACTTGAAAAAAGACTGTCCAAGTCAAGAAGAGGCAGAACAATGGAAGCAGCAGGCTTTCAGCGAACTGGATGAACTGGCCGTCATTGCAACGGATCAGCATGCAATCGTGTTCAAAGCCGTTGATCGGAATGGAATCGTTTTTACCGAAGACACGGAACGAACCAAAAAGAGCCCGACGATCGCTGCTGTCGCCAAGGGCTTGTCGTTTCGAGCCAATTATCTCGTCGCTGGGAGTGAGGCACCGAAACTAGAGGTTGAACTGATCACAGGAGAAAAGTGGGCCTTACGCAATCAAAACGGGAAGCTTGTGATGGTTCACTTCTCGTTCAAAGGGTGCGGACCATGCGAACAGTTGTATCCCGTACTGCGAGATATCGCTCGCAATTATCCTGACAAGGTTTCTGTTTTGTCCCTCATGGCTGATGAGAGCATCGATATCACGCGGGACATTGTCGATTCCGAAAAGATGACTTGGAACGTGGCCTGGGACGGCGCACACGGACCGATCGCGACACACTGGGGCATTAGGACCTTTCCCTCCGTCATCCTATTTGGTGCCGACAATAAGTTGCTTTTCGATATCCCGGGAGAATTCTTGTCGGATGTCGTTAACGAACTGTTGCGTCAAGATGCGAATTGATGATTCGCCAAATGTCTTGGCTTAATTTACTCAGTAAAACGGATGTGGCAATGATTGCGGTGAATCGACGGATTTCATCGCTTTGGATCAAGTCATGCTTCGCGACGGTGATAAAGACTTTGTCTTGTGGGTTCCGCCTGACGATTACGAGATTCGAATTTTCGGATTGAACGTCGGGTTACTGCCTCGCAACGATTAAGTTGGGCTCAAATAACTCTAAGACTCTTTAAGAGGATGCTGCAATGTTTTGTATTGATGGAACTCGTCCTGTTTTTCTCACAGCGATTGTCATTTGCGTGGTTCTCGCAGGTGGTTGTTCACAAACGGATGTTCAGCAATCTGCGAAACCGGTCGCTGCGGAAACATCGCGAGAAACGACCGATTCCGAAAAAGGAATGGATCGCGGAATGGATCGTTTGATTGACACAATGAGCAGGCTGGGCGAGAAGCGCGACGCTCATACGCTGGAGGTTCGATCTTTGAAGGACGGAGCGGAACGCCAAAGCCGTGGCGGTGAATTTCCTCCAATTGAAAAAGAGCTTGACGAATTGGTAGCTTTGGAAAGCGAGTTTCGCGGCCAGCCCATCGGATGCTTAGCGGTCGTGCATCTGTGTTTGCTTGCAAGCAGCTATCCAGGAACGGAAAGGCCCGTTCATCAGGCGCTGGACGCAGTGCTCGTTCACCTGGAAAAATATGGTCATCTGAAAGACCTCGCAATCGCCTTTGAGCGATTGAAGGCACATGATGGGATCGTCACAGGCGATGCGCTCGCTCGTTTGATTGACACCAAAGGAACTTTACCATTTGTTCGCGAGTCCGCTCGGCTCTGCAAAGCTAGATGGCAACTCGAAATGGTTACCAACAGGGACATGACCGCGAGTGGAGCGGAAGAACTCACCGACCCGGCTGAAATCGCTCGAATGCAAGAGTACCTGAAAACGAATTACCCAAGCACGGAAGATGCCGAGAAGTGGAAGCGAGCGGCGATCAGCGAACTCGATGAACTAGCCGCCAATTCAACGGAGCACCATGTCATCGTTGCAAAATCCGTTGATCCCAAACGCGTTGTTCTGACCGAAGATAAGGAACGAACTGACCAGAGTCCGTCCATTGCCGCATTGGCCAAAGGCTTGTCGTTCCAAGCCAAGCATCTAACCGCGGGGAGTGAGGCACCGAAGCTAGAGGTCAAATTGGTCAGCGGCGAAAACTGGGGCTTGCGCGAACAGAATGGAAAGCTCGTCATTGTCCAATTCTCATTCAAAGGCTGCGGACCATGCGAGCGAATGTACCCGGTGTTGCGAGATCTTGTTCGTGATTACCCGGACAAGGTTTCTGTTTTGTCCATCATGGCGGATGCAGACATCGACACGACGCGGGAAGCAGTCGCTACCGGAAAGATGACGTGGAACGTCGCCTGGGACGGAGCCAGCGGACCGATCGCTACCGAATGGGGCGTTCATAAATTCCCATCGGTCTTCTTGTTTGATGCCGAAAAAAAGCTGCTCGCCAGCGATCTTCAGGCAGAGGATCTAGCTGAAGCAGTGACGGCACTGTTGAGTCAAGTTGGGAACTGATGATGACGACGAACAAGGCGGTCAACCCGAGCGGCGGATCGGGCGTGTTTTACAATGGGAAGGATCTTGGCCGCCGCCGGGTCACCTTGTCGTTCGGCGGTGAAAGGCGTAACGTATGAGCCGAATTCAACCATTCCCACTTTAGTGCATCGTCTGGTTCACATCGTTCGTGCTTGGATGTACGTTTACCGAGCGCGCGACAATCGAATTGCATGGTGAAGCGCCGCAGACGCTGAGTGCGGAACAGGCACGGCAGGCTGTGCTCGATCTGATCCGCGTACACCCAGAGATGTTTGTTGGCAGCCCCGACCCTGAGAAGTTGGCACAGCTCCCTCTCGAGGAGCGGGATGATGGCGAGTTTGCTTTCGGAGCCATTGTCGTTTCGACGTCTGAGCGTTGGTATACGGCTGATATTGGGCAAGACGGGCCCGAGTACTATCATTTCAGTGGCTCCTTCGAATGGCGAAATGAGAAGTGGGTCGCCGGCGAGCCGAATGTCCAGAGATTTCATAAAATGCCTGACTAACACATGCACCGGAGCGGCCGATCCAACGGTTTGAAACCGAAGGTCACTCAGCGGTGCCCGGTGATTCGTCGTTCCGGCCGTTACGACGGTTGGTGGTGTATGGCGTACGCTCTGAATCCGGCTACCGGCGAGGACCTCTGGGTCAACAAGTGGAACTGGCACCCAACCATTGAGCTACTGGTTCGCGTGGGCATCTTCACCGCTGAGCGCGCCGAGCCACTCCATTACAATTGCGGCGGCGATGTCACTGACGCAGAAGCGACCAGGATTTTCGAGTTCCTTACCGCCTACTTGCAGTCGATGCCACAAGGACAGAGGTTGCTGATCAACGGCAGTTCAACGAGCGAGCCGGACACCGGCGAGATGTTTCGCGGGCCGGATTGGGACAAGAATTACTCGGCAACGAAATCGGGTAAGGACGGCCATTGCTGACCGCCCTCCCCACACCACCTGACATGCGGGTCCGAATCAGGCGGTTCTTCCTTGTTCTTCATCGTTCGATCCTTCGTGTTGTCATTGGAAGTGACAGGTCACTACTACGATCTCTGCTGACTCCTGCATCGCCCGAGTCGGTTTTCACCGATCCGTTCCATGCTTTCAGGCAAGCCTTACTCGCTGGAGCGTCGACGACTCGTAAGTCGTCTATGCAGGTCTCCCCGGATAAGAGCATGAACCTTCTCTGCGCAAGCTCGCCCTTTACCAAGTCGATCCATAGGGTGCGGCTTTGCAGTGTTTGGCCCACTCGCCCGCTGACCCGGCCTTCTAGGACGTTTCTGTACGTAACCTCGCAGATTTGGTGGGAATGCGACCGGCGGCGACGATCAGGCAGGTACTTACGCACGCATTCGCAGGCTTCCTCCCCACGCTCGGTCGCCCTCGCGCAGTTGCCTTCACCTAGTGCTTGTTCTCTTGAAGCGGTCATTTGGTATACTGATCTCCTCGAGATTCCCTATTACACACAGGGGACTGGTCCAAATTGGACGGCACCCCATAAATTCATGCCCATGACGGGCGTACCAAAGCGGTGAACCGGAGCCGCCGATGACGCGGGGTTTGAAATCATATAGTCTCTTGGCGGCGGCCCGGTTACCGCCGCCGTTCGCCGAATGAAAGAGGAAACATGTCTGTCGTACGTGGCTTCACCATCACGATCGCCAGTGGACTAGCGTTCGGCGTTCTTGGAGCCGGTATGGGATATCTGCTTGGTTTGGTTGCTCCCGACTACTATCGCACTGTTTTCCGCATACCACCCGAAGTTTCGATCGACCCGGCACAAGCGGGTCTGGGGCTTGGTGTCACACAAGGACTTGCGGCAGGATTGCTAATTGGTTTGGTAATCGTTGTCTCGGTTGCTTGGTACAATTCTCGAACGGTCGCGCCAAGGCAGGCATCCCCGTCAGAGTAAGAAGAGAAAAATGATCCACCATCGAAAGTCTGGCCAATCGGCGAACCTGGCGTTGCACGCGAGCGGGCGGCAACGTCGGTTTTGAAGTCAATGTCGCACGCGCCCGCCGCGTGAACTTTAGTAGTCGATGCATCCCGCTGACGAGCGCGATTTCGAGCGATTGCTCGTCAACGATGAGTCGATCCGTTTTATCGCAGGCCCTCGTTGGAAGACGGAAACGCCAATAACTTCGCGATCGCTTACGGACATTGACGACGACTTCCCCTCCGGTGTGATCGGAATGCGGTCGCTCGGCTTCGCCCGACCATGACCGCCGGTCGTTCTGCCCAACCGAGAGCGGCCTCGTGGGACGCCACGTTCCTGTTGGGTTCTCTGTTGATCGACCGCACACATTTTTTTCGGATCAAGCGCTCATTTCTCGCGTGCCGCATGCACTAACATGTTGACGATTGAGCGTTTTTGACACTCTGACGGAGAGAGCCCTTCATTTGCAGCCGACCGATGAGCAACTCGTTGCGGCCGCTTGCCAGGGTGACTTGGCTAGTTTTGGCCAATTGTACGACCGGCACTATCGCCTGGCGGTCGCGATCGCCCGCAGCCGGTTGTCCGATGCCCATCTTGCTGAAGACGCGGCTCAGGAATCATTTGCCATCGCGTGCCGCACCTTGGGATCGCTGCAGCAGGGAGAGCGATTTCCGCAGTGGTTGGGAACAATCTGTCGTCGAACGGCATCACGGTTGGCACTGGGGCGGCCGAATCATGAGCCGTTGTCCGATCATCGAGAGCCAGCCAACGACTCCTCGCTGGCAATGTTGCGTGAACAAGTTCGCGAAGCGGTGGGGCAACTGGACGAGAGTTCTCGCGAGATCGTCCTGCTGCATTACTTTGGCGAACTGACTTATGACGACATCGCCGGTGTGGTTGGTCTATCGACGCAAGCGATTCACGGACGACTCCAGCGAGCACGTCGCAAGCTGGCGGAAATCCTCGACCCCACAGGAGCCAAAGAATGAACGACTCACCTCAGGATTGGGAAGAGCGATTGCGAGTGGGGCTGGGGGATGCGCCCTCACCAGATTTTGAAGCCTGGTGCGATCGGCACCCCGACGCAGTTGCGGCTCTTCAGCCGGTGGCCGTGCCGGTTCAAGCGTCTTCTCAACAAACACCAATTACCAGGAGATATCTCATGACATCACTCAAGTGGATGGCCGCGTCCGTGCTAATCGTAGGCGGATGGTTGTGGCTGGGACCGGGCGGCGGAACTCTCAGCCCCAGCGCCTTTGCGGATGTGATTCCCGGCGTTGACGGCGTCCAGACGATGACGTGGACCGAAATCTACCACCATCGCGTGACGAGCGAGGATGGCAAGCGAACCTGGATCGAGAAAGAACGCCGGCTGCACGCCTATCGCCACCCGGGGCAATATCGAGAAACCATGCTGAACGCAAAGGGCGAGCCGATCGCCATCCACATCACCGACAATCGCGCGGGACGGATGCTGGCCATTGACGTCGCAGGGAAG
>JANMHA010000218.1:0-5215 GCA_031374925.1 Pirellula sp.
TGAACGAACCACTGGTGGACCAGTTATCGTGCCAACGGTAGTGCTGGGTAGCTATGTTCGGACAGGATAACCGCTGAAGGCATCTAAGCGGGAAGCCCCCTTCAAAACAAGGTCTCCCTTGAGAGCCGTGGAAGACCACCACGTCGATAGGCCAGAGGTGTAAGAGCGGTAACGCTTTCAGCTGACTGGTACTAATTGCTCGATAGGCTTGATTTGATCCAGTAAAAGCATGACCAAGCTGCAAATGCGAAAGCATTTGGCAGCCAAGGGGAAACCCAAACGTTTGCTCCTGGAAAATCAATAGCAACACAACATCTGAGACCCGCATGGACCTCAGATGGCTGCGTAAACGCATAGCGTCAGCAGCATAGAACTGGAACAATAGCTGATCGCCTCAAAACGATCAGATACTGATGTAGCTTCCTTCCTAACCCGAAGAAAGCGAGCTTTTTCCTCGGTTTGGTGGTCATAGCACGAGCAAAACACCCGATCCCATCCCGAACTCGGCCGTTAAGTGCCGTCGCGCCAATGGTACTCCGTCTCAAGACGTGGGAGAGTAGGTCACCGCCAAACCTAGAAAAAAGCCCAAATCCCTCAATGCGATCATCAAAAACAAATCAGCCTCCGCAGAAATGCGGAGGCCGTTTGCGTTCCATGCCATACTGAATTGCAATATGGCGTGCAGCCAGCGGCTTGGGTATACGACAGTATGCGTGAGACCCTGCCCGAGATCTTAGAGCGCCGGATCGCGTCCGGTGACCTGCGGCCTGATCCGGGGCAGCTCGCGCTCGCCGTGCAACTTGAGGCGCTCCGCCTCTGGCTCGAAACCAACGCCAATCGCCGCATCGGCCTTTTTGCCGGCCTGTTTGCCCGCCCGGTCATGCCGCCCAAGGGTCTTTACCTGTGGGGTGGGGTGGGGCGCGGCAAGTCGATGCTGATGGATATCTTTGCCAAGCACACCGACATAGCCCAGAAACGCCGCGTCCACTTCCACGCCTTCATGCAAGAGGCGCACCGCGCCATGCATGCGGCCCGGCAGACCGGCGTGGAGGATGCCCTCGCCCCCTTCGCCAATGCCATCATCGCCGAGCTGCGGCTTCTGGCGTTTGACGAGATGCAGATCACCGACATCACCGACGCCATGATCGTGGGGCGCCTGTTTGAAAAGCTGCTGGCTGGTGGGGTCGTCATTGTCGTCACCTCGAACCGCCCACCAGAAGATCTTTACAGGAACGGCCTTAACCGCGCCCTGTTTCTGCCCTTCATCGCCCTGCTGTGCGACCGGTTGCAGGTCGTGGAAGTGATCAGCCCCAACGATTACCGCCAGCACCGGCTTGCCGGGTCGCAGGTCTACTTCAAGCTGTCCGCCCGCGCGAAAGGTCAGATCGAGGCGGTCTGGCGCGACTTGACCGGTGGCGCTGTGGGCGAAACGCTGACCCTTCCCGTCAACGGCCGCAGCATCGAGCTGCCGCGTTTTGCCAACGGCACCCTTCGCGCCAGTTTCTGGGAGCTTTGCGCCAAGCCCTACGGTCCTGCCGACTTTCTCGCCGTCGCCGCGGCGATCAGGGTGCTGATCCTTGAGGACATCCCTCAGTTGTCCGCCGCCAACTACAACGAGGCCAAGCGCTTTGTCACCCTGATCGACGCGCTCTACGAGGCCAGGGTCCGGTTGATCTGCTCTGCGGCGGACGATCCGGAACGGCTGTACATCGAAGGCGAAGGCACGTTTGAATTCGCCCGCACCGCAAGCCGCCTGCGTGAGATGCAGGCGGCGGACTGGAGCCTTACGTCTTGACGTAGTTGCGCCATGGATGCGCTTCGCGAAAGCCCAGAACCTCGCGGATCTTCCGGTTGGAAATCGGGGCCTCCTGCGGCCCCATCCTGCGGGAGATCGGTGAGTTTGGCGCGTATTTGGCCAGAAATTCTTCGGTCGGCAGGTTGGCCGTGATGGTGTCATTCACCGCGTTGAAGACCTGAAAGCCAAGGCCATCCTTTTCCAGACACAGATGCACGATCTGCCCCAGATCACGGGCGTCGATATAGCTCCAGGCATTGCGCTTGCGGCTTGGCGGATCGGCCAGAAAGCGCGGAAAGTTGGCGTAATCCTCGGGTGCGATCACGTTGCCGATCCGTAGCGCATAAATGTCGGCGCCATAGCGCATCGCAAAGGCCCGTGCCGTCTTTTCGTTCACCACCTTGGACAGCCCGTAACTGTCCTGCGGGTCGCTGTCATAGCTCTCATCCAGCGGGAAGCTGTGATAATCCTTGTCCCCCTCGGCAAAGCAGACGCCATATGTCGTCTCGGACGAGGCCACGATCACCTTGCGGATGCCCAGTTTCATCGCCGCTTCGATGACGTTGTAGGTCGATGCGACATTGGCCATGAACGTCCTGTTGTCCGGTGCAATAAGCATGCTCGGGATTGCCGCGAAATGCACCACGGCATCGACCGGGCGCGGTGGCGCGCCCTCGGCATAGTGCTCCATCCCGAAATGCGAGGTCAGCGCGTTGAAGGTCTGGCCCGCGTCGGTCAGATCGGTGATCAGCGTGTTGACCCCCGGCAGGTCCAGCGGCCGCAGGTCCAGGTTCAGAATGTCATAGCCCAACCCCTGCAGATGCGGCACCGCCAGCCGCCCCGCCTTGCCCGTGCCGCCCGTGAAGACGATGCGCTTACCCATCTCGACCACTCCTTCCGCCATTCAGATCGGCCATTGTCGCGCGGGCGACGGCCAAGCGCCAGTGGGAGACGATGGCAATTGACTTCACAAATCGCAGATGGTGGTCTGACCGGCAACACTTGCCCCCTCCCACCGAGGAAAAAGCCATGACCGACACTGCACACTCCCTGCCGACGCAAAGAGTAGGTTTCGCCGGTGTCGGCCTCATGGGCCACGGCATGGCGAAGAACATCGTCGAAAAGGGGTACCCGCTGACGATCATCGGGCGGCGCAACCGCGCACCCGTCGATGACCTCGTCTCGCGCGGCGCAACCGAGGCGAAGTCGCCGCTCGACATGGCCCGGGCCTGCGACATCGTCTTTCTGTGCCTGACCGCCTCGACCGACGTGGCCGAGGTCGTTGCCGCGATGAAGCCCGGTCTCTCGCCGGGCTCGGTCGTCGTCGATTGCTCGACGTCAGAGCCGACCGTCACCGAACGGCTGTCGGGCGAGTTGGCAGAAATGGGCGTCCACTACGCCGACGCCCCGCTCAGCCGGACCCCGAAGGAGGCGTGGGCCGGCACGCTTGATTGCATGGTCGGCGCCTCGCCCGAGGTTTTTGCCCGCATCCAGCCCGTCATCGCCACATGGGCCGCCAAGATCGTGCATATCGGCGGCGTGGGCGACGGCCACCGCATGAAGCTTTTGAACAACTTCCTGTCACTCGGCTATGGGGCACTTTATTCCGAAGCTCTTGCCATGGCTGCGAAAGTCGGCATTTCGGTCGAGAAATTCGACAGCGTCATTCGCGGCGGGCGGATGGACTGCGGCTTTTACCAGACGTTCATGGGCTATGCCCTCGAGGGCAACCGCGCGGCGCATCGCTTTACCCTGACCAACGCCTACAAGGACATGCGTTATGCGGAATCCATGGCCAACGCGGCAGGCGTGGCAACGCCTCTCGCGTCCGGCATCAAGAATTCCTATGCGCTCGCCCTTGGCATGGGCGGGACCGGGTCCGAAGACTACGTGCCCCATCTCGCCGACTTCATCCGCCGGGCCAACGGAGCCTAGATCGCTGGCGCGGGTGTGGCGCGCAGGGATGAAAATCCGGTTAATGAAAACACGTAATGTGTTGAAATATAACGTATTTCAATCGTGTCCACATGCGGACACTAGCCAATCGCCTGCCACGCCAGCCGCAACGCCATGGCTGTCGAGGTGACAACCAGCAACGGTTTGATCACCCGCCCCCCCACCCTCACCGCCAGCCGGGCGCCGATGAAGGCGCCCAGAATCTGTGCCCCCGCCATGGCCAGCCCAACCGCCCACCACGTCGCTCCCGTGGTGACAAGGTAATCCCCCCATTTTTGACGGGGTGCATTCGTAGAACTTACGCGGCCATTTTCAGTTTCTGGGCGGGTGTGATGCCGCCTATACCCATGTTCGGGCGGTCGTTGTTGTAAGTCCAGAGCCATTGCGTGGCGTGATCTTGTGCCTCCTCGATGCTTTCGATGATGTATTGGTCGAGCCATTCATGCCTGACGGTTCGGTTGTAGCGCTCGATGTAGGCATTCTGCTGGGGCTGGCCGGGTTGGATGTGCTGGATGGCGATGCCCCGTTTCCCGGCCCAGATCAGCAGCTTACCGCTGATGTATTCCGGGCCGTTGTCGACCCTTATGGTGCCAGGTTTGCCGCGCCATTCGATGATCCGGTCGAGGCTTCGGATGACCCGTTCGGCCGGCAGCGAGAAGTCGACCTCGATACCCAGCCCTTCGCGGTTGAAATCATCCAGCACGTTCAGCAACCGGAACGCACGGCCATCACCCAGCCGGTCGGCCATGAAATCCCCTTTCGGCGTTTGAAGGCAAACGCCTATCGGGCAACGCATCGACCAGGTGATGTTCGGGGCCTCCGGCACAGCCAGCGCCTCAGGTTTGTCGCGCTTCAGCCGCTTGCGGGGTTTGATCCGCAGGTTCAGTTCCAGCTCGCAGTAGATCCGATAGACGCGCTTGTGGTTCCAAGGCTGGCCTTTGACGTTGCGCAGGTGCAGGAAGCATAGCCCGAACCCCCAAGTCTTGCGGGCGTCGGTCAGCCCGACCAGAAGATCGGCAATCTCCTCGTTCTCGGCCTTCAGCTTCGGGCCATAGCGATAGCAGGTCTCGCTCACCCCAAAGGCACGGCAGGCAAGCGCAATGCTCGCTCCTCTTTGCGCCACCGCATTCTCGGCCATCTCGCGGCGTTGAGACGGCCGAGCTACTTTTTTCCAAGAGCCTCCTTCAGCAGATCGGCCTGCATGCTCAGGTCCGCATACATCCGCTTCAGCCGTCGGTTCTCATCTTCCATGGCCTTCATTTGGCTGATCAAGGACGCATCCATCCCGCCATACTTCGCCCGCCACTTGTAGAACGAGGCATTGCTCATCCCATGCTCACGGCAAAGCTCGGCCACCGGAACACCACCTTCGGCCTGCCGCAGGATCGCGATGATCTGCGCCTCAGTGTATCTGCTTGTCTTCATTCAGAATCTCCTCGTTCATCTTGCCGAGAAAATTCTACT
>JANMHA010000223.1:0-11633 GCA_031374925.1 Pirellula sp.
CCCAAGAAAGTCACCCTCCCTCGGCAATGCAGTGAAGCATTTTCGTCCGATCGGAGCTTGCCTCCGACGGACGCCGTTTTGGCGAACTACATGTGCGGCTTAGACCTTAAAGTACTTCACTTCGCTCCCGCCTCGACCGCCTAAGGCGGTCGAGGCGGGAGCGAAGTGCGGCGGTTAACGGGCCGTTACGTAGTACGCCAAAACAAGGTTGAGGGGAGGCAAGCTCCCGCTCAACCGAAGCAAATTGTTGGTGAAAATGCTTCACAGCGTTGCTCGCTTCAGTCGACCCTCCCGGACGTGCCAGGCAATGGCAGGCGCCTTGCGAATAAACTCACAGCCTAGTAGCGGAAGAGGACATTGAATGGATGGCTCGTGTTGACATACGAGGTGACTTTTTGTTATCAGATCCAAACAGTGTCAAGAAGTCTTTCCATCGCATTGTACTCGCCGCAGGCGCAACACCCATGCTTACTCTCTCTCCTCCTGTCGCCGTCGATTCATCCAAGTCCGAACGCAATCAGCGAATTCTTCGAACCTTAAAGAAGACGCTGAAGCGAACCGTCCCGCTTGTGCTTGCACTGTACTTTGTCCCTTGGTTCTTTTTGTGCTACATCGCGTTGGGATTGATCGACGTCTCGCGTAATAGCCAACGAACATTGCGAACGTTGGATCGGTATTTTGCTGGCAACGGTGTTTTTACGTGGTTGCTCTCGCCGTTTAACCTTTTGATGGACCTCTTTTGCTTGCCCTACTGGAATCGCGGGATCTACGGCCTGCAGGACTTGCCGCCTGCTTATCAAGCCGAAATCCAAACATTGATCGACGCTGCTTCGAATCGCAATTTGGTCGGATTACTCGAATCCAAAATGCAGGAAAAGAAGCGAGGCATGATATTCTTCAAGTGGTACGGAAAGAATATTCCTGGGTCGGTAGATATGCCTGAGTACCACCAGCCGTTCCAGTACATTCGCACCATAGGTGTGTCGATTTTCAACAAGAAGCAATCGACTGGAGAGCACTTTGGACCATTGCGTGTAACGTTGAGGGTACTCTACAACATCAACGACATCGACAACAAAAACGTTTTCATTCGAGTAGGCAACCAAACGCACTATTGGAAGGAGAACAAGCTGTTCATATTCGACGACACACTTCAGCATCAATCGTGCAACGAATCCGATGCCATGCGTTATTGTTTATTCGTTGATATTCTGCGCCCTTCACCGTGGCCGGGGCTCATGAGTAGTGTTTTGACTGGAATTCGATTGTTGATGGCTCCATTGCGAGCGATCTTCTACAAGCACTGGACGGTAATCAAATAAGTTGAGATGCTTGCTCATTCCACCGGTTTAGTGGCGGAGGCATGATCGATCTGCGAAAGAGCCCAGGTGGCTGCGTACGTTATTGGACTTGGGAAATCTTCCTTGAACCGATTGATCACATCGCGGCTTTCCGGGTTTGCCATTTCGCCAATGGCTAAGTGGCACGTGAATCGCACGAGAGTATCCTCAGGGTTGGGAAACGCAGTGTCTCTAATTCGGTCGTGGAGACTGTCTCGAAGCGCCATATTGCTTTTTCCCTTGTTCAACTTCCCTAACGACCAAATCGCGGACGCACGACAAACGTTCTCGAATTGATGTCCTAACTTTGGGACGTATTTCAAAAGCATCTGGCTCGATGGCTCATAACCGTTCTTACCAAACGCTTCATGAAGATAACTCAACCGAATCCGATCCGTGTACGTAATCGGCGAAGGATTGACAATCGTATTTAGTTCGGCCGTCATGCGTTCTGCATGCTCCATCATGCTTGCGAGTATCTCCTTATCATCCCCAATTTCCCTGAGTGCCCAGCCGGCGACCACGTTCACTTCCGGGCGTGGATGATCCAACAATCGAAGGAAGGCCTTGCAACGACTCCGGTCTCCAAGCCCAACCGCCACAATCATTGCCTGTTCAATCCCTGTCCATTCCGCGGCATTCAAATTCGAATCAACACATTCATCAACTTGTGCTCGTTTGCCTTGAATGGCTTTTTCCAGCAAGTGTTTTGCGACTAGGCTGCGCACATCAGGATTTCGATCTTTTAGCAAGGCTCCTTGAATGGCAAGGCTATCATCATCGGGATATTGTTGTAATTGCTGGAGGGCCAACGTTCGTAAGCCTGGATCCGAATGCAAGGTCATTTGCTTGGCAAACTCTCGCGAAACGTCAGGCATACTCTGCGACATGGAACGGTATGCAACCAATTGAGCGCTCGCGGAGCCTTGGTCAAGGATCTGACGCATCTGCGCGACGGTTTGTGCTCCAGAATGAAGCCTAAGGAGTTGCGAAGCGATGAGATGCCGCTGATCCAAATCCGATTCCATCACCTGTTGAGCAATCTCGTTCAACCCTTCTTTTACAATCCCCCCCAACGCACAGGCGGCTAGGTACTTGTTTGCAACCGATGTGTGGCTCGCGAAAATCACAGCCTGTAGAGCTAATCGATCTTCAACGTTGCCAACAACTGCTAGCCCTTCCAGCGCCGTCGCCAATTCAGATGGTTTGGCGTTTGGGTCACCAAGCCGTTTTCGCCATTCCTTAAGGGCGGTCGGGCTTTTCCATTGTACGAGTTTTCTTTCGACCGTCGGGAGAAACGCTGGGTCCGATTTGGCGAGGGACCAGAGCACTTCTGCGTGAGATGCATCGCTCAGCGATATCGTGGCTGCAACCATAGCCCGTTTGACCAACAAATTCTCTTCACCGGAAGTAAGGTTTGCGATAAGCAATTCCAACGCCCGTTCACGTTGCAGGAATTTCGGATTACTGTGCTCTAGGCTAATGCTCTGAGCTACGTGCAATCGATCCTTCGCCAAACGCGACTTTAGCAATTCGATATCGAAGCGAATGGTTTGGGTGGATCTCACTTCGTCCCAAATAGTACCAAACGATGGGTCAACTTCCCAAAGATGTCGTAACGGTTGAGTCTGCTGCCCGAAAGCCAAACTCGATGTTGCACAGAACAGGGTAAAAAAGAGGCCGCTTGCTTTTCGCAACATAGGACACTTTCAGTTTGGGCGGGTCATTCGCCAAATTCGCAGGGTTAGAATGGTTAGGCAAACCAGAGAGATGGCAGCACCTATGTACCAACTCTCAGGAGTCAAACGGTATGGTTCAAACCCTGGAGTCTTCATCTCGGCCAAGGCTCCGGCTGCAGGATTCAAAAGTAGGGCTCGTTCCACCAAAAGCGGTCCAAACGGCTTGCCACGGGCGACCCAAATCAACAGAGTTCCAGCAAATAGCGTCAGCAAAACCGCGTAACTGGTGGCAGTCGCAACAGCGGTGCTTCGACAAAACGCGCTGATGCAGCCGCTCATCGTTGTCACCATAAAAACAGCGACTACTAACGAGATCACAACGTTACCGACCTGCCCACTCATGGCTGGCTGAATATACCCCATTACCAAGTACCCTGGTAGCGTCGCAAGCAACATCAGCAGCAACGTCCAGATCGTGCTCATCAATTTACCGATCAAAATTCGGATTGGCGATATCGGCGAGGCTCGCAACAATTCCCATCCGCCACTTTCTACTTCCGATGCGATGAGATTCGCACCTAGGCAAGGCCCCAACAAGAGCAACAAGGCAACTTGCAACAACACCATCGTGGGTGCAATGCGTTCGACGCCCCAACTTACCGTTCCCGTTGCCGCGACGACGGTTAACAGCAAGGAAATAATTCCACTGACGGCGACCAACCGAATGAGCCAGTGCAAACGCCCGAATTTTCTTGTGCGAAACTCCTTGACCATCACCGGATTGAGCCACCAAGGGATGCTCCCTTTGGTCCGCTGGGGATCGACCAAGTACGAGACTCGCCGGATCCAGCCCTCGAAGGGTTTTTTAGACAAGTTTCGTCCCACAACTTTGCCAGTTGGCCGAGCACGATCTAATAACCGTGGGTCCAATCGCAATAAAGTAATTGCAGCGAGAAGGATCGTAATGACGCAACTTACGGCCAAAAACTCTGGCCAACGAGCTGTGATGCCGATCTCCGATGCTTGCGCTTGCGAACCTGTAATGCTCTGCAATGCAGAAATCGGTGAAATCGCAGTCGTCCAATGGGCGATTAACGATTTTGCGCCCGACAATTTACCTACAAAGACGGTCGGCCCAATCGAGAGTACAGCCAGCGCCAAAACAGCAGCATAGGTCCATCGCAAACTGGCATCCGTAGAGTTGACGAGACAACTAACCCACAGCCCAACCGCCGTATACTGCACTGCCATTCCAAAAAGCACAAGCAACAACGGACCAATATGATCCACCAGGGAGATTCCTCCCATCGCATAACAAGCTGCAAGTGCGGGTAGACTCACCGAGAAGATTACCAGCGCTAACAATAAGTTACCTGAGAATTTCCCAAGGTAGATTTGCAATGGCGTAGTTGGGGAATTCAGTAAAAGCCCGAGCGTGCCTTTGCGACGTTCGCTTACCAGAGCGGTCGCCGGAAAGGAAGGAATCAGCATCATTAAGGCAGTTGCCAGAGCAAATGCAACTGGCCGAAAAACCTGTAACGATCCTTGGCTAATGAGATCGATCGTGGCGTCCGAAGGCCAACGCAACAAAACCAACAGCGAGGACAGTATCGCTACGGACAATATTGCCAAAAACGTCTTGCGACTGCGTAGTCGCGAGAACAACTCTCGTCGAAGGATAGGATTTTCTAAAAACAAAATGGACTTCACAGATGGATCAAGGGATGTGTTGAAACGGTGACGGTACAATAATCTAATGGACGACAAGGCCAGCGTTCGCGTCGATCGGAGCGGTGGTTTTTGACGGTGCATCGTCAACAGAAATCGAAAGGAACGCATCCTCAAGATCGCTCGTAACTTCTCGAAACTGCGATACGAAGATGCTTTCCGCAACCAGTCCTTGCAATACTTGCGAGAGTTCCAATTCGGAGCGTACGGTTGGAAATCGCAAAACTCTCTCCGTTCGAGATAGCGAAATTGGCTCCGATGCTTGCATTATCTTGCCCAGAATCTCCGCGGCTCGATCCAATTGCTCCGGGTTCACAAGTTGCACTTCGTAACTTCGGAGGGGGCACAGGCTGCGCATGACTTCGTCAAGCGGACCAAACGCACGAACCTTACCGCCACCAACAATCGCCACGGTGTCGCAAATACGAGCTAATTCTGGCAAAATGTGGCTAGTAACAATGAGCGTTTTGCCTTCGCTCGCCAGACGGAGCAGCAATTGCCGCATATCGATTCGAGCTTTAGGATCAAGTCCGTTTGCTGGCTCATCCAATATAAGGACCTCCGGGTTATGCAAAAGTGTCCTCGCGATTCCCACACGTTGCTGCATGCCATGACTCAGCGATTCTACGAATTTGTCTTGCATATACGTGGTATCGGTTAGATCCATTACCTCAGCAATGCGTCTTCTGCGGTCGCGCCGAGCCATACCGAAGATGGCACCAAAGAAGTCAAGATACTCATGCACGCGCATGTTGTCGTAGGATCCAAAGCGATCGGGCATATATCCGACCAAGCGTTTGATTTTCGAGGCGTTTTCGCTGCAATTTACTCCGGTGATGTAGGCTGAACCGGAAGTCGGGCGTGAAAGTCCAACCAAGATCTTAATCGTTGTAGTCTTGCCTGCACCGTTCGGTCCAATGAAACCAAGTATTTGCCCGCGATCCACGTAGATCGACAATGAATCGAGTGCCACAAATTCGCCATAGCGCTTTGTTAAGCACCTGGTTTCAACCACATGATCGTTCATATCTTTCGCGATCTATTTCTGAGGGGGTAAGGCTAGGTTGTTACGAGGAAGTGTCTGTCCCGAAACCGAGAACCGCAAGTGTTTGATTCGCCAAGCAATGAAGTTGTTTTGGGCTTCGTTCGCCAAGCTTTCACTGTTCGCGACCTCAATTCTTAAATCAAGTCGCCCGTCTGTAAGATCCTTCAAAACGCGAGGATCAACGATGGTTCCCCGCCATGGGATCGAAGGGCCGTCCAAGGTGACGAGTTCAACAGGTGAATTGTTGGCAGACCAAACCAGCTTCACCTTGCGTTTTGGTGCCACAATGTCCCAATCAACAAGGATCGAGGCTGCCTCCAAGGGAACCACTTCGGGCGGGAGAACAAACGATAAATCCGCTGACATTTCCAATGACGTTTCGTCTGCCCAACGGCCGGTACGAAAATTGAATATGGAACTCCCCCCCACATTGTCGACCTGAGGCTCGACATTGATAAGCGAGTGAGGAATAAGTACTTGCGAACCAACCGGGGGCGTCGCCAACTGAATTGGAACGGACACCAATGCCGCTCCCCTCCGTTCCAAGCTAGAATTCCAGGTAGGCGATTGCGGCCACAAATTGGTCCAAAAGTACAAGGTTCTTGGTGGTGGACTTCGACGGGCATCGGTGGGAAGAAAAAGTTCACTGTATACTTTTGCTCGGCGTCCTTGCTCGTCGCTTACGATCGAAGCCGATGTCCATCGATTCCCCTCGGATGTCAATTCGCCATCGACCAAAAGGCGTCGGTTCTGGTCCGTCAATTCACCCAAACAAGGCGAACCTGGCGTGAAGTTGACGACGATGTCTTCTGGCTGCGACGGTAACCCCTCAGGTAGTTCGATTTCCAGTCCCTTGGTTGTCAATTTGGACGAGGCGGAAAAAGAATCGCCAGCCAACGCCACTTCTGTTTCGTAACGCCAAGTTCCTGGCGGCCAATCGGTGTTGCCAAGTTGCCATTTTTGAAAATCCTTCGTGGTAAAGCACCGAATCCCGCTCTCGATGTTCTCCGAAGCGATTGCAAAACCATCGGACTCCCCGACTAATTCCATAGACCGACTAGCTGCGAGGTAGACGGCTGCTTTGCTTCGCAGTTGCCCACCTCCGTTCGGCCAGAACTGAACAATTTGCAGTTCCGAAGACATCGATGGAATTTCGCTCCTGGACCACATCGCTGCAAGAAATAAAGGAATGGACGCGGTAAACGCCAACGTAGGCGCAATCCACCCAATGCTCTTTAGATCACCCATCAAGGCGATCCATAATCCGATACCAGCTAACAGAATGCAAAATCCAATCAAGGCAATTCCTACCCATCGGCGAGACAAGACCGGCGAGCCAATTAGCTCCATGGGATAAGAAGTTTCAGCGACTTCCAGTGGTTCTGGGCGAAGCGTGCTCCCCAACGCGCTTGTAAGCGTAGCTGCCCAAAGAGGAACAGTGAAATCCGTTCGAAATAACTGCTCCTCCGACTTCTGATACGATCGCTTGCTAAGCCATGCGCTACTTTCCAAAGTCGCGAGCATCAATACTCCTTCTCCCACCTTCATGCTAATCGCTGCAGGCCATCCGTCTATGGAATGTGTTACGTGCCCGCCCTGCTGCATGACTCGCTTCAGTCGCATTGGTTGATCACGGTCTACTGTCCGATCTTCTAAACTAAAAGCTATCGGAGAATGAACGTCCATCACAAAATGATTTAGCTCAACCGTGTCCACTGTTTCGCATTGTTGACCATCTGCCAAGAGGTCCCGAACAAGGTTCGTGTCCACCTGGTCAAGCAAGACCAAAATGCGACCTCCCCGTTTCAAGAAGAACTGCAAAGCCGTTATCACAGCAGGATCTTTCAATATCTCGCCGTCTCCTATCACCAACGAATCAACGAACCGCCAATCCATTGCGGTTAACGGAATGGGGTCGTTATCGAGATTGATGCAACGTCGAGATAGTCCCGCATCAACGCGAGCAGCTAAAACAAGTTGGTACGAAGCAAAATAATCCCTCTCGGGCCTACGCCAATAGGGGCCACTCAAAGGTTCCGCCCCCAACGCGATGGCCGTTGCTATGGGGTCTATATCCACCGGAACTGCCAAACTTTTCGATATTGGCTGATCGCCCTGTTGCAGCATGACCTCCCGGCCATTCTCCATCGCGTTCAGAGTAACGATCGCCGTAACAGTAGGGTTCGTTAAGTTGCGAGTAATTGGAATTTGAAGATCAAAGAACTTTTCTTCTCCCGGGGCCAATTCTATTTGCCGACGATGCTCTTCGCCTGTTTGATTGGCCAATTTGCCAACTAGCTGTCCAACCGCGGGTTCCGTACCGCGGTTGCGGACTTGTGCCCGCAACGCGAAGACACCTCCGGATTCAATTCGGGTCAACGTAGTTTTTGCGAGGCTTACAAACACTAGGCCTCGCGACTCGGGATTGGGCGAGACCGACTGCTCGGTCGCGAGGGCTTTCCAACAGACGACGAGCACTATCAAGCAACACGACACGTACCCTTGAATGTTTGAGGCCTTGAGCATGAGTGGTGGAGCGTTTTGGACGAAAGGTAGATAGTCAGTATGCGCCGTGTTTGTTGGCCTTGGAATTCAAAGTCTAGCAGAACCGTCCTACATCGTCGAGCAAGCCCTAGCTTACTCGCCAAATCAACTTGATTCGGTTAAATTATCCACCTTTCCACCGGCTCAAGGTCTAGTCCATGTCCAACATCCCTCCCGTACTTTACAAGCGATCCATCAAGGGTATTTCCGCTATACTTCTTCCCTGGAAACCAAATGGACAAATGGATTTAGATTCGTACCAGTGCGGACTGCAGCGAACGTGGAAGTCGGGGTTAACACCAGCCATCAACATGGACACGGGTTATGCAAACCTCTTGAGCTCGCAACAGAGAACCGAGGTCTTATTGCTAGTAGCGCAATTGGCCGCGGGCAGGCCGTTCGTTGCTGGAGCGTTTGTCGAGGACCTTCCGGGCGATGTAGTACGAAACTATATCGATCAATGTGTTGCAATTCAGGAGTCGGGGGGAACCCCCATACTCTTTCAATCGACGAGACTGACTCAACTGCCAAAGGACAATTTGGTGGACGCCTATCGAAAAGTTGCCAAGGAATGCGACGAGCTTATCGGCTTTGAATTAGGAAAAATGTTTGCGCCGTTTGGCGAAATCTATGACTTGGACACGTTTCGCGCGCTCCTTTCGATTCCAACGCTGACAGGCATCAAGCATTCGTCGTTGTCTCGTGAACAAGAGTGGCAACGACTTGCAATCAAGAATCAGGAAAGACCCGAGTTTCGAGTCTATACAGGGAATGATCTAGCGATCGACATGGTCCAGTGGGGCAGCGACTACCTCCTAGGACTTTCGGCCTTCCATCCCGAAGCGTTCGCCCTTAGAGACAAGTATTGGGCAATGGGCGATGCCAGGTTTTATGAACTGAATGACTGGTTGCAGTATTTGGGATTCATTGCTTTTCGCGATCCCGTCCCAGCCTACAAACACAATTGCGCCATGTTCTTGACACAACGAGGTGTGATCGAGCACGCTTCGCTACCCATCGGAGCCATGTCCAGGCCCGAGAGCGATTACGCCTTACTGGCATTGATACAACAACGTCTCGATGCCTTAATTGCATGAACAAATTCGAACACATTCGCCACAAGCCTCCCACTCCGCTGGCTGCTCCTAGAGAGCTGTTGTTGGTCTTGGCACCGATGCGTAGCAACGTCAATCTAAGCCGAATCGTTCGGCTCGCCGGTTGCGCCGGTATCACCCGCATCATCCAGTGCGGACAAGGCAAGGTCGATCGAGAGATTGCGAGGGATGCCGTCGATGTCGTAGAAATAACGTTGCGTCGATCGCTGCCACCCGTGCTAGAACAATTGCGTGAAGAGGGATACGCTCGCGTCGGATTGGAGCAAACCACCAACTCCGTTTGTCTATATGACTTCGCTTTTCCGAGCAAAACGGCCCTCGTCATCGGGGCCGAACGGGAGGGGTTGGATCAGCTAGAACTGGATCGCTTGGACCATGTTGTGGAAATCCCCGTTTATGGGCAACCTTTCAGTTACAACGTTGCGACCGCCACCACCATGGCTGTCTATGAATATTGCCGGCAGTTTCGAGCGTAAAAGGGCGAGGGGCCGGCATCCCTAATCGAATGAACAAACAATTCGCATTGCTGTGCCTGGGAAGCCGAACCTACGGCTAAATCGATGCATGGATGGCCGCCACAATGCCGGCCGCTTTGGTCCAGGTCTCCTCTTCCTCTTGTTCTGGCACACTATCCGCAACAATGCCACCACCGACTTGGAATTGCCACCAACCACTTGAAGCGGTAAGGGTTCGGATGAGGATATTCCAGTCCATGCTGCCGTCGGAACTAAAGTAGCCCAGCGAACCACAGTATGGGCCGCGAACCGTTGGCTCCAGCTCCGCAATGATTTCCATGGCGCGAATCTTGGGAGCTCCCGTGATACTACCGCCAGGAAACATAGCAGCAACCAACTCCGTTACGCTTGACCCTGAACGCCAACGAGCGCAAATGCTGCTGACCAAATGGAGCACGAACGGAAATGATTCGACGTCGCACAGCTGAGTTACCTTCAAGGAGTCGGTTTCGCAGACCCGCGAGAGATCGTTGCGAAGCAGATCCACAATCATGATATTTTCGGAACGGTCTTTCTGGCTATTCATCAACTCTTGTCCTGTCTTTGCATCCAGGATTTCATCACCGCTGCGCCTTCGTGTCCCCTTGATCGGTCGCGTTTCGATCCACCGGTCCTTTACTTGGAGAAATCTCTCCGGAGAGGCGCTTATGATTTGGGCCGATCCGATGTCCAAGTAGCCGGCAAACGGGGCTGCATTCACTCGGCGTAGTCTTTGGTAAAGCGAAGCCGAATCGCAGCGAGCCGGACAGAGCAATCGCTGGGACAAATTCACTTGGAAAATATCGCCAGCATAAATGTAATCGCGAGCTTTCTGAACCGCGTCGCGAAATCCAGAGCTGTCAAAATTCCCAAGCCAACCGCCACCCAGACGGGTCTCAAACTGCGGTGCGGTCAATCCATGCGCCATCGCCTCTACTTGGTGCATGGGAGCGATGGAACCCGAGGCGGACCAAGTTTTGTTGCACGCGCCCGACTCTTCGGATGTTAATAGCTCAAGAAACGCTTTACACCTGTTCCTTGCTCTCTGAAAGCGTGCTCCTGGCGATGTCGACTCTGGAAACCCTTGAGAAATGATCCACCCCTCCCCGGTTTCATGATCCCAAGCCAAAACAACATCGTAAATCCCAAGCGTGGCCAACGGCAAACCGAATTCATTGTGCCTGGCCGATGGTACTCGTTCGAAACAACGACCTAGTTCATACCCCATAAATCCAGCCACGCCACCTTGGAACGGCGGCAGCCCCGGTATGGTGATCGATCGATACTTTTCGATCCAATGCTCGAGTTTGGCCAGCGGATCCGCCACCACCCGTTCCACCGTAAGAACGTCGATTGGATCCGCGGCCAAGAAGCTGTAACGGGAATGTTTGTCTCCCGCCAGCGCGCTATCCAGCCAACAGCAGTTCGGCAAATCCTTGAGCCTTTCGAAAGCGATCGGCGCAGTGAGCCCGGCAGGCAGTAACTCAACATGAGCGGCGGTAGCGTTGGTGATCATGACCCATTGTAGCACGGCACTCCTAGGTTGTGATTTTATTATTGTCGCCTTTCGCTGCTATGTAGAGTTTTGTGTCAAGGGTGGTCGGGACAATTGTTGGTAAATTTTCCGTCGTACGCCGCAAGCTGCTATTCGATCTTACGAGGGTTATCCCGTAGATCAGTAAATTCGT
>JANMHA010000270.1:0-40030 GCA_031374925.1 Pirellula sp.
TCGCATTTAGTGTCGCCTTTCGCATTTACTGACGCCTTTCGCTTTTACTGTCGCCTTTCGCTCCGCGAATTTGTGTTGGCGAGGCACACTTTCGCGGAGCGAAAGGCGACGATGCCTCTCATCGAGGCTTGACTGCCTTAAGCAAAAACGTTGGATTGCATGACTCCAATCGCAGCTTGTCCAATTGATAGTTCCCCCTCGAGATTTGAACCATCCAAAGCATCGGCTCAATGCCCATTTTGGAGACAAACAACTGCTGCAAAGCGACCACGTAGTCCATGCTCATCATGTTGGCTATGAGGCAGCCGCCAGGCTGCAGTCGCGGCCAAGCGTGAGAAACCAGTTCGGTAACTGCTCTGCCTGTTCCGCCGACGAAAATTGCCTCGGGGTCCGGTAACGATTCCCAAGCCCTAGGGGCTTCACCTAGGATAGGAACGAGATTGGTAACACCAAACTGCTGGGCGTTTTCCACCAACAAATTGTAGTCTTCGGCATCCATCTCGATAGCATATGCTTTGCCATTGCGTGCGATTTGGGCAGCTTCAATGGCCACCGAACCACTACCTGCACCGATGTCCCACACGATCGAGGTGGATCGGAGATTCATTTCGCCCAAAGCGATGGAACGGACTTCGTTTGGAGTCAACAGTCCTCGTTTCGGCTTGCTCTGTCGAAACAGTTCGTCGGGATTCCCAAACAATCGCCGGTTTTCGGATTCTGACTGCTTGTCCGGTACGCCAGATTGCCTGACCATGACCATCACGTTTAGGGGAGCGAAACGTTGATTGACAATGTCCGCCAATGCGCTCCGCGTCACCCGTTCGTCGGGTGACCCCAAGTTCTCGCAAACATAAACGGTGAAATAGGAAATGCCTTTGGAGAGCAGCTCTTCGGCCAGTCTTGCGGGTGGCACCTCTTCGGAGGTAAAGACACCTACTTTTTCAGCTGACCGAATGCGTTCGACAACCCGTTCGAGCGGTTGCGAAGCCAGATTGGTCAAATACGCTTCGTCCCAACTTTCCTTGACGCGAGCAAAAGCCAATTGCATGCTGCTCACGTGCGGCAGCACATCAAATCGGTCCTTGCCGAGCCGGTCGCACAGAAATCTGGCCGTTCCGTAGAACAGGGGATCACCACTTGCCAGTACCACTGTAGGGCTTTCGGATAGATCCAGTGTATTGGCGAGCCGGTCCAGGTCAGACCCAATGGTTTCCTTGCGGCCTGTGAAATTTGGGAACTTGGCTAAAAGCCCAGGGGAGCCAACGAGAACACTCGCCGCCTGGATGCAATCCGCTGCATGCTTGGTCAAGCCCTCAGCTCCATCGCCGCTGACGCCGATTATCAGAATTTTGGTTGTGTTTGCCATGCGGAAGTTATAACGCATCCATTTCTAGACACAAACGCCAAGTGTCGGCTCCTCTCGCGCGGCCTTACGAAAACCACCAATCCTAACCCAAAACCACCAATCCTAACCCGATACGTAAGTGAGGGACCTGCGGAATTGTCCCTCGCTTACGCTTCGCGTTGGGATGCTCCACTTGCCGCACGCCTGGCAGGGTGCGCTCGCCCCAATTGCCTCCCAATGCGTTATGATAACCATCACGGAATACCACTGATCGATTACCCCGCTAAAAGCTTCCGGAATTGACAACGCATGAAACTGCACTGCTTAGGAACGGCTGGATACCATCCCAGTGCAACGCGCCATACCAGTTGCTATTTCATCCCTGAAGCTAGCCTGATGCTCGATGCAGGCAGCGGGCTGTTTCGATTGGAAAAGCTAATCGATCAAGAGGAGATTTCGATTCTCCTCAGCCACGCCCACTTGGACCACGTTTTCGGCTTAACTTTCTTCCTGGACTTCGTGGCCGTGACGCCGCTCCAAAAAATCCATGTTTATGGGGAGCGGGCAAAGATCGAAGCCGTTCAAAAGCACCTTTTTCACGAGCTGCTTTTTCCGGTTTTACCACCGATTCAGTGGCACGTGATCGAGGAGTTGGGCGCGGAATTCGCTTTGAACGGCGCCAAGTGTCGTTGGTTTCCGCTAGAACATCCTGGGGGTAGTGTGGGTTATCGCATGGATTGGCCGGGCCTTTCGCTTGCCTATATTACCGATACTACCGCGTCACCGCAGTCCGCATACTGGAATGAGATCCAAGGTGTCGACTGGCTTATCCACGAATGCAATTTTTCCGACGACTGGATCGATTTGGCAATCAAAACCGGCCATAGCTGGACGAGTGCTGTTTTGGAGAGTGCTGCCAAAGCCGGCATTTCACGCTTGATATTGACGCATATCAACCCTTTGGCGGGTGAGTCGGACCCATTGGGATTAGCCAACGCGACGACGAAATTGCCGAGAGATGCGCCAAGTCAGATCCTGGTCGCGAGCGATTCTTTGGTCATTGATCTGTCAAGCCTTTGAAACATTTGGGTATCCCCATATACTTGAGCCCGAGCAGCGTGGCTGAAAATGGATGGACAACACCCTAGGTTGCGAGGAAACAACAACGTGATGAATCCCTACAGTTCACTGAGCGATGATTTTTACATCAACATGCACCTGCATACGGAAATGGATCTTCCGAACCAAAGAGAGACGGTGCTCCATTTCTTCGAGCAAATGCAACGAAGATACCCAAAGTTGCGACACTTTTACCAACGCGAACGGGGCGAGTTCATTCTAGAAGAGGACAAAGAGCATGGGGCCTACCGCTGGATCGCCGCGGAACCGCGCCGTATGTGCAGTGGAATCGTCAATCCAAATTCGCTCGAAGAAGCCATGTCGCAGCATTGCGAAGTACTCGACGTCGTACCGCACACCATGGCCATCAGCAAACTCGACTGCGAGTCGATCGGATTGATGTACGGTTTCGACTACGCCTGCCGGGGCAATCACAATCAGATCCTAGCCGAAGCGATTGGCATGCCGATGGGATTTGACGCCATGGCACAGCGACCAGGTTCGCAGCTTATGAGCTACGAGCCAGTGATTCAAATGTCTCTCGACGACGTTTTTCGAACGCATGCTCGCATTCATTTCGAAACTCGAACGACGGTGTTTCAAGCCAAATCGGGTGAATACAGCGAAGACTTGCTGAGCGCCTACATCACCGTACGTCGCTTTGATTCCCTTGGGCCAGATGAGGACTTTAAAACCGAAGTCTTGCGATTGGAGCAATTGCTGCGAGAGTTGATGGACAACTACATCGTCGAGAGCATTCTCAAACCGCTGCAAAACTGCATTGCGGCACGGTGATTTTATTATTGTCGATTTGATAATTGTCGCCTTTCGCTCCCGCGAAAGTGCGTTCCGCGAACGTACTTTTGCGGAGCAAAAGGCGACAATGTTTTGCACGACGAGAATACAGTAACAGCCCCGCCGAGGCGGATGTCTACGTCTCGGAGATACGTAGCTACGTGCCACGCCTAATACGACTTGGCGAAGATGGCTTGGGTCTTTGTCGATTGGCCTGTTACAAAACAAGTCCCTTCCCCGGGGACCGCATCCAACGGGATACACCGGATGGTCACTTTGAGTTCGTCGAGTAACGGCTGAACGGCTTCTTCGCTGACAAACCAACACTTGGCAAATCCACCACCCGTCGATCGCCCTTGCTCGTCGTCGAGTTGGAAGAAGTTTCGAAATTCGGCTTCGGATTTCAGTTCAACGGTGTTCGCCTTTTGCATGGCAAGGGCCCGGTTGAAAAGATTGTCTTGCATCTCTTGCAGCAATTTTGCAATGCCGTTTACCAGTTCAGCGCGCGGCATGGATTGGCTTTGGTTGGTATCGCGTCGCCCAACAAACGCGGCTCCGTTGGCAATGTCCTTAGGCCCCACTTCGACCCGAACGGGAACGCCACGTTTGATGTGGTACCATTTCTTGTCGCCGCCACGCATATCGCGGTCGTCGATATCGACCCGGATCTTTTGGTCCGAGTACATTTGCGAGGCCAACTCTTTTTTGAGCGATTTGCAGTACTCAAGCACTTCGGTCTTTTGAGTCTCATCCCGATAAATAGGAATAATTACGATTTGCGATGGTGCCAATCGCGGCGGGAGCACCAGTCCATCATCATCCGAATGAGTCATGATCAACGCACCGACCAAGCGGGTGGAGACTCCCCAGGAAGTCGTCCATGCATAGGAGATCTCGCCGTTCTTGTCTTGGAATTTGATCTCTTGCGCCTTGGAAAAATTTTGGCCGAGGAAGTGCGATGTGCCAGCTTGCAGCGCCTTGCGGTCTTGCATCATGGCTTCGATGGATAAAGTGGTGACAGCACCCGGGAAACGTTCGCCAGCGGTCTTTTCCCCTTTAATGACCGGGACCGCCATGTAGTTTTCGACAAAGTCGGCGTAGACCTCAAGCATTTTGCTGGTCTCTTCCATGGCTTCTTCGGCGGTCGCGTGAACGGTGTGCCCTTCTTGCCAAAGGAACTCGGTCGTTCGCAGGAACAAGCGTGTTCGCATCTCCCATCGAACGACGTTGGCCCATTGATTGATCAGAATCGGCAAATCGCGATACGACTGTACCCATTTGGCGTAGGTGGCGCCGATGATGGTTTCGCTGGTTGGCCGAACAATGAGAGGTTCCTCGAGCAAGCCAGCCGGCCGCAGTCCACCCTTGCCGTCTGGTTCAAGCCGATGGTGCGTGACGACGGCGCATTCCTTGGCAAATCCCTCGACGTGTTTGGCTTCCTTTTCGAGAAAGCTCATTGGAATAAAGAGTGGGAAATAGGCGTTTTGGTGACCGGTGTCCTTGAACATTTGGTCGAGAACGCGTTGCATATTTTCCCAAATGGCATAGCCCCAGGGCTTGATGACCATGCAACCACGCACGGCCGAGTTTTCAGCCAGGTCGGCCCCTTTGATGACCTGTTGGTACCACTCGGGGTAGTCTTCAGCGCGGGTTGGGGAAATGGCGGTTTTTGCAGGGCCCATGGATCAGCTTCGAAAGGCAAAAGGGGGAAACGTGTACATTGTGTCTGAATCGGCTGTTTTATTAAAAACAGTCGATCCAGGTTTTGCACAGTTTATCCCATTCACCCGTTCCGGCCAGCCCGAAGTGTCTGGCCCGGTAGGAGACTAACTACCGTGACGTGCCTTACCGTGACGTGCCTGGCACCACATAGAGCGGTGCAACGGGCGCCGCGGGTGTTACGGGTGTCGCGGGTATTGAAGGTGTTGATAGACGATTTAAGGTTGTGCCTAACGGTCTAGCGATCGCGGTACCCGGGTATCGTCCCCAATCGCTCGAAGGATTGGTACTGAAGATGCTCGTCGAGTCCTGGGAATCGGTTCCCCACCCCAAACCTTCCGCGTCGCGTAGGATCTGCTGGACACGTTCGGCAATGATGACATCGCGTTGCTGAGTTCGTTTTGCGTGAATTTCTTTGAGCTTGGCAAGTTGTTCTTCCAAAGCCTTGAGTTCCTTGGCTTTTCCCTCTTGTCGCTGGTCGAACTGTTCGCCTACTGCGCTTTTGAGCTTGGCAACGACACTCTCCTTTTCGGCGCCTTCCGCCGTTTTTAGTAACTTCACCAGCGATGCAACGTTTGCCTGTTGGGGATTGTCACCGTGAGCAATGGCTAGGTTGGTTGTTGCCAGATCGGCACCGGCGATGGTCACCGACTGAACATCGCCACCGGCGTTGATAGTCCGTGTGATCGTTTCACGAGGAGCTCTAGCCGGGCCAAAAGGGTCCTGCCCCAAAGAAAAGCAACTCATTGTTCCACCAACGGCAGCACATACGAGCGCGAATGCAATTTTTCGTTTCATGGTAATTCCTTGTTTGTAACTCGAAATGAAAGGGGGATTAGTGTCGCCTTTCGCTCCGCGAAAGTGCGTGTACGGAGCGCACTTTCGCGGAGCGAAAGGCGACATTGTCTTTACGGTATCTGCTTCTCAAACGCATCCAGCTCCTGTTTCAAGCGCCGAAGCTCGTTCTCGAATCGATCCGTGACGGGAATTGGATCGGATCCGTAGTAACTCTGTTCGAGTGTGTTGGCTCGTTTCCGAATCAATTCTTCCGCGTTGGACCAGACATCATTCGGCACTCCATTTGTTTGCGGGCCCTCGATGGAAGTTGTTAAAGCGTGTGCCTTCGAGTCATCTGATACATTGGCGTTCTCATCTTTTTCTGATAGGGGTTGCGTAAACACGATGCCGAAGAAGGCAATGGATGCAACGGCAGCGACGACACCAACCATTCGTTTCCATCGGCTTGCGTTTGGCTTTTCCTCGCTACCATATTCGCTTCTCGCAGGCTTGGGTTGCTGCAAAGGGTTTTCGCAATGGGCGATCTCTTTCTCAAGAAGCCTTGCCACCGTGTCCGCGTCCGCAAATCGATCGCCTGGCTGTTTGGCCAAGAGTTTGAAAATGAATCGTTCTAGCCAGTCGGGTGTCGACGGTACTTGTTCGCAAATCGATCGAGGATCTTCGTGAACTATGCGTTGCATTGACCCGTAGATCGACTCGCTTCGGAACGGCGAGTGTCCAGTGCACATCGCATACATGACCGTGCCTAAACTAAACAAATCGGATTGGGCCGTACAAGTCTCGCCCCGCACTTGCTCCGGAGCCATGTATTGAGGCGTGCCAGCAATGAACCCGCTACGTGTATGGCTTGCGTCGCTGTTGACACGTGCGAGTCCGAAGTCTGCTACACGCACCCGTTCGACGCCTCGATCCAGTAGGACGTTGGCTGGTTTGATGTCGCGGTGGACCAGTCCACACTCGTGAGCCGCAGACAAGGCCATCGCAATTTGACGGGCCACTCGCAGCAGGGACAATTCATCTAATGGCCCCTGCTTTCGAATACGGGACTCGAGGGTGCCACCCGGAACATATTCCATTGCAAAATAGGGAAGTCCACGGTGTTCATCGACTGTATAAACCGGGACCACATGCTCATGCGAAATGGCCGCCATGGCTCGCGCCTCCAAAGCAAACCGCTTTCGGGCGGCCGCAACGCTTGCCAGCGCAGGATCAAGTACTTTTATGGCAACATTCCTGCTAAGAGCCGAATCGATGGCGCGAAATACGATCCCCATCCCACCGCGACCGATTATCCCTTGTATCTCGTAATTTCCAATTCGTCCCATCGATGCTGGATCGTCCGTTGGTCCTAAAACAGATAGATCGACGGATTGGCTTGATGGTGCTTGCTCACCGGAACTCCAGCTCAATAAAGTTGTCGGTTTGTCATACCATTGAGGCATTTCGATGGAACTTGAGAGCATTGCGGATGCAGTATCGATGGCTTTCGAGCCGCCAGCCACTTCGACAAGGATTTCCTGACACTTCGAGCAATTTGCCAGATGCTCCTCAAACAGATTGGTTTCTTCGATACTTAGTGAGTCGCTGATCAAAAGCTCGGCGGTTCGTCGATCGCATAGAATCATTTTCCTACTCCTTGATTTGGCGAACTCGTATCCAACGATTCAATCACCGATTTGAGTTTGGCAAGCACACGGCATTTGGCGGAGTAAACGGTCCCGGTTTTCATGGAAAGTCGACTAGCAACCTCCTCCGCGGACTTTCCATCGACGGCGGTCAACCAGAACGCCATCCAGTGTTGCGGATTGACTTCCTTTTGAACGATCGAGGCAGCACAGTAAAAAGACCAGCGGTGCTCATCCTCGGAATTGCTTGGCGATTCGTTTGCGCTCAAGTCGGCAGCTACATTTCCGATTTCCATCGCAAATCCGTTCCCGCCGACGCCTCGACCGACCCGGGAACGTTGACGTGTGATTTGCAACGTAACGCGACGTGCGGCTTCGGCGAGCCAAGCTCGAAAACTCCCGACGCGACCGGACGGCTTCCAATTGGCGGCTGACTTGTGGACGACCAAAAGAACCTCCTGAACGACATCCATCGCATCCTCGGGCTGAAGGCCGCGGCTTCGCGCGAATCGATAAACCGGTTGTTGGTAGTGAGTCTCAAAAAAGGCCCAAGCGTCAGCGTCATCCCGATCGGCAAGCCGTCGGATCAAGCTGAATCGCGTTTCAGGCCAAGGAGACATGTGGTAACTCGTTTTGGTGTGAAAACTGTGTTTGGACAAGGATAAATGCAGTGGTCCATCAAAACCTTGCATCCATTGAAAGATTCCTAATTTGGATACGTTCGACAGCGAGCGGCGATGTGAAAACTACCAATCATAACCCGAACCGTAAGTGAGGGACCTGCGAAATTGTCCCTCACTCACGCATCGGGTTGGGATGCTCCACTCAGCTACCCGCGAGAAGTCGCTTGCCGTCCTATGACTTATTCGCTTACACTGTCGTCCGACCTTCGTCGATTTCCCTAAAGACTTCAACAATTCACTGACTATGTCGACACGACCAAAAAACGAGACGGCGGCAAATGCGCTACGCATGATACCGACGAAATGGGCGGTCTTAGTCCTAGGCGTCGTTATCACTTATGTTGTCTTGCAGCCTCGATTTAATCAATGGTTCGGCTGGAGCTTGCCGAGCGTGGGCAGCATGGTCGGTGACGAAAGACCGGTTGCGAAAAAGCCGTCCCCTAAGAGCGACGCTAGCCGTTCTGCGACAAAAGACCAGTGGGTCGAGGTAGGCCAGACGGAGCCGGTTGATACGAAAGAAACCGCCGGTCTCTCTAGCCGTCAAAACGATGACAACAAGACAACAAATCCGACCAAAACAACCAGCAAACCCGATGGCGAGTCAAATAAAGACGAATCCGACCCGCTGTACGGTTTTCTAAAGGAAGTTGGACGCAATCGCTACGAATCACCAGCCGGACTTATTTATGGCCCTGGTTCCGAAGAAGGGCATCGACTCAAACACATTGCGCGGCACCTTGAGGACCAACCCGATCGACCTGGTTCGCACGGTGTCTTCCAAGGTGGGATGAAGGCGTTTTTGACAACCATCGACGATGCCTTTCAACGTGCCAAAAAAGGGGCAAAAGGAACGACTAAAAAGCAAGATGATGGCTCCATGGTCTACGAAGTGACGTTCGACAAGGCGATTGGATTCATCGGCGGCGAAGCTGGCGGACGGAAAAAAAATCCATCCACCAAAAAGATTCGATTGGTTGTTCGCGGCGAAAACGTGATCACCGCATTTCCTTTCTAAAGGTAGCTCGGTGGTCCCAACCGAGTCATGAAAGCGAACTCACGGCGGGGACCACCGTGCCACATGGACTCCACCCACTGTCTATCATGAATTCACCACTAATCTACGTTGAATCGTGTCCGGTCTGCGGCGATGGCTTGTGCCGAATTCGCGTCTGCGTGCAAAATCAGCGACTGACTGGCTGCGTTCTATGCGATGAATGCGAAGCGGTCTGGACGGATCCATCGATGGAGCAACGCGTTTCTCGCAATCCAGAATCGAACAATCCGTTATGTCCGAGTTGCGGTCTTTCTCTCTGGGACAAAACTGCCCACTGGGCCAACCTTGGCGAAGTCTGCTTGCTCGGTTGGTTCGATCGAGTCCGCGTTGATACTGGGCAGGGAGATTGATCGCATAATCGTCGAAGGGCAGGACGACCGCTAAGCGGACTCGTGTTCGTCGTTGGATTGCGTATGCTTCTTTTGATGCCGAATAAAGTCACGAAACTCCTGCGGCCACTGCGTTTCCATTTGGATAGGCTCGCCGGTTCGTGGATGCTTGAAGCCGAGAGTTTCCGCGTGCAAGGCTAAACGACGATATGGCCATGCCCAGTGTTGGGCTTGGCGAGGTTTGTAACGAGGATCGCCCAAGATTGGGTATCCAGCCTCTGCCAGCTGAACCCGAATCTGATTGCGACGACCGGTTTCCAATCGCACTTCTAAGAAAGCTGCATCTCGCCAAACATGGCGGGTAATGTAGTGCGTAATGGCTAGTTCGCCATGTTCGGCATTGGGAACCGAATACCGGTTTAGGTCCTCATCGGTTGCCAAGTAGCTGCGCAATTCATGGCTCGCGGGTCTTGGTATGCCTGCGACGATGGCGATGTACTTTCGCTGCGGTTTACGGTCCGCGAATTGGTTTCGCAACGCCTCCGCCATCTCGAGTGATTTGGCAACAACCAAGACGCCTGAGACGCCTCGATCCAATCGGTGCACGCAAAAAGCGCGAGCTCCTGGATTGGATTTTTGGAACTGGCGCTCTACTAGCGACATCAGTGTATGCGGCTCGCGGTGACGCGTCGGTACCGTCAAGAGGTTGGCAGGTTTGTTGACAATCGCCAATTCGTCATCGTCGTAGAGAAAGTCAACCGAGCGACTGGATTGCTTGTTTTTGGATGGAACAGGGGCAGCGATGGGTTGGGGAACAATATCCACTCCAATTCGATCTCCAACTTCGACAACGAAGAACGCTTGGCGTTTGACTCGCCCGTTAACGGTGACGAACCCTTCTTCGATCAGTGGACAAATCTGGGCACGAGGGATCTTAAACAGATTCTGCAAGACGTTGGATAGTTGGCGAGCAGGTTGAGGTATGTTCGCAGGTACATTCGCGGCTTTTTGGGACATACTTGGCTATTGGAGTCACTCTGCTTTGAGGATTCAAGGCTTATTAGTGATTCGCAACAAGAGTTGGCTCATTTTGTCGATCCAAGACTGCAAGCAATGGTAAGTTTCGACGTAGGAACGGGCTGAAGCGACTTTTTCGAGCCAAGGGGCAGGTCGTTGAAATCGATCTTGAAGGGCGGTTGCGAGTTCATCGGCGTTTGCTTTTGAAACCAACCTGCCGACCGAATGCGTGCGGAGCAACTCTCCAGCCCCCTGAGTTGTATTGGTGGCCAGAACGGGTACTTTGCAAGCCATCGCCTCAAGCAGAGCATTTGGCATCCCTTCGTAGAGCGAGGGCAAACACAACAAATCGCATTGTTTTAGGAGCGCATAAGGGCTGTGTACCTGTCCGTGAAAAAAAACACTGTCGGCGACATCCAGGCTGGCTGCGAGGCTTTGTAGCTCTTTCCTTAGGACACCATCACCGACCAAATGCAGGTCGGCCGCAGGGACAAGATCCATGTTGGCCGCAATAGTGTATTTGGCAAAAGCTTGGAGCAAGTAACGATGTCCTTTTTCGTCACTAAGTCGGCCAATGGAAATGATGTGCTTTCGATTGGGGCGAAGCACCGGCCCTGTCCAGGCTATCTGACTCTCCGAATCGATCCGTTCAATATCGATGGGACTGAGCATCACTTGAAAATCAGAACGCGGTATGTTGTAGAACTCGGAGGCGTTTTCGGCGGTGCCTTCGCCGACGGCGAGCAATGCTTTCGCGGTCGAGTAGGCGTGATGTAGAGCGCGCTTCTTCATCGTAAACCACCGTTTTTCCGATCTCACAAGATCGAACTGCGGTGGTGAAACAATGGTGGAAATGCGAGGCGTATGGGTCAATTCGGTAGCCGGCCCTGTGATGAGGGTCATGTGAAAGAGTCGATCGTAAACAGCGTCGATTTGCTCGCGCCGAAGGACCTTCGCTAAATGCTGTACCTGCAACCGATGGATCCGCCCCGGCCAATTCCACTTAGGAAACGAGTTCTCTGACCAGTATGCGATCCGCTTTACGTCCTTTGGGAGCTCATCGAGCAAAACGCCAGATTCATAAAGGAGATAAAGAACAGGCTCAAAACGCTCGCGATCAAGCCCCTTGAGCAAATACAAGAGTTGCTTTTCGCTCCCTCCGCCATCCATCGAAGATGAACACAAAAGAACTCGAATGCGGTTTGAGGGCATGGAATACCTTGACAATTGAGCGGACAACTTAGAGTCCGCCCAGTTTAGCCAAATGTGGAGAATTAGGTGCTAGTTCAATATTTCGACCCTCGCCTGAACATGGAGCTGACCTTTCTCGGTGAGTGCGTCACCGAGCTACGTCAGCACCGGTCAAACACTATGCGGTTCGGCTTCGATACGTTCGGTCGGAAAACTGCTTCACTTTGCGGCTCGCCATGTTCACTGCGCGCTCCACCATCTTGAGCTTGTGGTAGACAACCGGCCTGTTTCTGAATCTCGAAAGGGATCGGCGGTATTTGACGTAGAACATAAAAGTCTCAGCAAAGTCCTCGCTCGAATTGGTTGAAGCGTAGTCGGTGATGAATTGTTGAAACAAGCAACCATAGAAGTACTTCAGTTTCCCTTGCTCGCTTCGACAACGTCGTTTACCCGCTTGATAATCCGGATCGCGTTTCAAATGGCGACGCCATGTTTGGTAGGGTGTGGCGGTACAGTTGCTGTAGGCTTCGCCAAACGTTCGTTGAAACCATTCCTGTCGAAAGAAACTTGGGTCGATGTAATACCAAGCGTGAGCATACTCGTGACGAATCGTATCGCTGAGCGTCATCCCAGGCTTGTAGGGCTGGTGCGGCAAGTCGCGAGGCAGATAGATGACGCCTGGACGATAGCCTCGCTTGCCGTAATGACCTACCTGTTCAAAGACATAGCCTCGCTCACCAGAGCTCTTTACGTTGGAAATGCATAACTCGACCGTATCTAGATAGACACCATCGGCTAACAGTCCAAGCTCAGCAAGCTCGTGACGAACAGAGTTATAGGCACGGTCAACATTGGCCATGATAAGACGCGATCTTGGTTCTACGTATTAGCGGTTGGGGTCAAGCCATCAGTGTTCCAACTGTGGCCAGCCTTCGTTTGGGGTCGCGTCCCTGCTCTAACAAGTCTGCTTTGAAGTCCGTTCCCCTTCAAATCGAATTTGACAAAAAGGACATACCTGCCCCATTAGGGGGGTTAGGAGAGGTCGCTTTTGAGGAAACGGACTTTTAACTGTGCAGGCAGCCTGATTCTTGTGAGAAGGAAACCTGCCGGCAACTCCACCAAAAGAGGGGGGTCAGGGCTAAGTTGCCAGCCAGTCGGCAGTTGCATCACGAAAAGAAAAATTCGGCGTGTTGAACCGAAGTCCTGTCCAACGGAGAGTACGTCGAAACCAACAAAAACATTGTAAAACTATTCGGAATTTAACGGAAAGATGCAACCGAGTTGGCCCGACGGTATACTTGGAACAGCCAATTTACTCAAACTCACGACCGCCGGAATAAGACATGATTAGAGACCTAGTCGCTGTTTGGATGCTTCTGTTGACGTCGGCCACCTTTGGGTCGGACCCGCAGTTGCTCAAGAAGCAGTCCAGTTGGAACTGGCCCGAAAGCGAAAAGGTGGTTCAGCAGATCCATAGTTATCTCAAAAGTCGCCAGCCTGGGACCGAGCTTGGCCCGGTCATTGTCGACGGTTTGGAAACCGCATCGTTGAGAGGTGTCTCACTGCTTGACTACGTTTTGGCTTCAACCGCCAAGAGCGAACCCGCAGTTGCGGCTCTTAAGTTGATCATCGATGCACCCTTCGCATCGGGAAGTTACACCAAGTTGGATGCCCAGTTAAGTTCGATTTTGGCCAACGGTAGCATTCCAGGCTGGCTACGTTCGGATCTTCAATTGATTTGTTGCCGCTATATGGTTCAACACGGACTTTACGATGAAGCGTTGCAGCGACTTCTTCCACTTGCGCAAGAATCCACCTCCGACCCGGCAACTTGGCTTTTCTGCATGGGCATATGTCAACATCACCTGATGCAACGGTCGGCCTGTTTGGAAACACTCGAAAAGTTGTTGGAGCGAGAAACGGAACTACCGACCCGTTATGCTATTACGGCTCGCTTAATGCAATCGGACATCAAACCCCTCAAGGAAGATTCGCTCGACGAAATCGCCCGATTGATGAACGATGTCGAAAGGCGATTGGCCCTGGGACGAGCTGGCAAGATCGTACAAGACAAAGAGCAAGCGATTGTCGATAAGCTCGACAAGATGATCGATAAACTGGAGCAACAGCAACAACAACAGCAGCAACAACAACAGAAGAAAAGCGGCAATGCGAAGGGCCAGAAGCCCAACAGCGGAAAGCCGATGGATGACAGCCAACTTGCAGAACAGAAAGGGCCTGGAGATGTCGACCAGAAAGACGTCGGGAATGGGAGCGGATGGGGGAATCTGCCCCCCGCTCAGCGCCAAGAAGCGTTGCAAAACATTACCAAGGACTTGCCAAGCCATTTTCGTGAAGTGATCGAAGCCTACTTCAAACGCCTAGCGAGCAACAACCCGTGACAAACGCAATCAATACTGCTAAAGTCAAACGTCGCAAACTTTGGTTTCATTCCATTGACGAGCTGTTCTCCGAATTGGATCGCATCGAAGCTGCCGACCGAAACGGCAAGTTGAGGACGCACGGAAACTGGACTGCCGGACAAATACTAGCCCACGTATCTGCATGGATCGAATACAGTTGGGATGGATATCCTATCGGGCCGCCCCCTTTTTTTATCAAATGGCTGCTTGTCCGTATGGGCCGTCGGTACCTTCGCAAGGGAATGCCTGCAGGAGCCAAGATTCCGGGGGTTACTGGTGGCACAAAAGGTCAAGATCTCATGCCAACCATCGATGGGATTGCGCGTTTGAGAAAGGCACTTGGTCGATTGAAAAGTGGCGAAGCCCCGCTGCACGATAGCCCTGCGTTTGGCCCAATGACTTATGAAGACCGAATTCAACTCAATCTGCGTCACGCAGAACTCCATTTAAGCTTCCTCGAACTCGAATAACGTGGCGGATGCTGCCAGCATCCGAACCGAAGCCATCGTGGCGGATGCTGCCAGCATCCGAACCGAAGCCATCGTGGTGGATGCTGCCAGCATCCAAACCGACCGCAGGTTACCGCCGTTCAATACACTCGTCTTACCCTCCAACAAACTCCTCTGCCTGTCCACTAATGAATTTTTTCAAATCGTCCAAAATAAAACCCTTGTTTATCGCGTTTGGTATCTTTGCTGCTTCGTCCTTTCTCCCAGCCTTAGGTCAAGAGTCAAAGACCAAGACCAAGACCATCCGAGCCCTTCTCATTGCAGGCGGCTGTTGCCACGATTATGCCAAGCAGCAAGAGGCGCTCTGCAAAGGAATTCAATCCCGTGCCAACGTCCAGGTCGACGTTTACTGGACAGACAATTCCAGCACTTCGCCAATCTTGCCGCTCTATGGCAAACTCAATTGGGCCGAAGAGTACGATGTCATCATTCATGACGAATGCGCAGCCGACATCAAAGATCCTGCGATTGTCAATCGCATCGTCCAGACGCATCAAAAGATTCCTGCCGTCCATTTGCACTGCGCCATGCATAGTTTCCGCACAGGAACCGATGCGTGGTTTAAACATCTGGGGCTTCAATCCAGTGGTCATGGTCCCCAAGAACCCATCGATATCCAGTTTGTCGACACGAAGCATCCGATCACGGCAACACTTGGCAATTGGACAACCGTGAAAGAAGAGCTTTACAACAATGTTAAACTCTTGGATGCCCAACCACTGGCGATCGGCAAACAAAGCGTGGGTAAGGGAGACAAGGCTCGAATGGAAGAGGCAGTTGTGGCTTGGATCAATGAGTCTCAAGGAGCGCGAAGCTTCAGCACGACCATTGGGCACAATACGGAGACCGTTGAGGATTCTCGCTATCTCGAGTTGGTAACGCGTGGATTATTGTGGGCATGTGGGAAGCTAAACCCCGAGTACTTGCAACCGTACCAAGGTGAAAACAAAGTCACCTTTATCGATAAGACGAAATTCAAGGCGCCATCCGAACAAAGCTTCGCAAAGACCCCTGAGAACGCGACACTCATCAAGCCGACGGCTTCCAGTACCCAAGCAAACCAGGACAGCTATTTGGCGTTCGATGGCAAACTCGATACCCGTTGGTGTGCCGACGGTGGCGGTTTCCCTGAATGGCTCCAATTGGAATTTGAAAAACCACATCAAGTTAAGGAAATCGAAATTGCGTGGGAGTTTTCGGAAAAGAATTATGGCTATCGAGTCGATGGTTCGATCGATGGTAAGGAATGGTTGCTGCTGCTCGAGAAGTCGAAGAGCAATGAAAAGAACAACGCAGAGAAATTGGGCGAACAGCCACCCGTAAAATTCGTTCGCATCACTGGCGTTGGCGCGCCAGCTGGAAGTTGGTGCAGCATTCGTGAAGTCAAACTCAAAGGCGAAGGCATTGGCACGCTTTGGCCCGCCGACGTAAAGGGAAAGAAAGGTGCGTTCGTTCCAGCGCTAGGCGATGCCCTTGCAAAAGCGGGCAATACTATTCCACGAATCGATAAACTATCGCCCGCCGAAGAAGCTTCCATTCTTAAAGACGTTCAAGTTCCAGAAGGATTTGAAGTTACCGTTTTCGCATCGCCCCCAGCCGTCAATTATCCAGTTTTCGTAGCATCAACCGTCGACGGGACTCTTTACGTCAGTTCCGATGGCAACGGTTCACTCGGTCGAAATCCTGAACGGGGTCGAGTCATCCGATTGCGAGACTTAGACGGTGATGGACGCGCGGACGAAACGAAAGTGTTTTGTGAAATCGATGCACCCCGCGGTTTGGTTTGGGACCATGATCGCCTTTATTTGATGCATCCTCCTCACTTGAGCGCGTTTATCGACAAGGATGGAGATGGCGTCGCAGACGAACAAAAGATCCTGGTGAAAAACCTCGCCTTTGGCTACGACAAACGCCCTGCAGACCACACAACCAATGGCGTCAGCATGGGCGCAGATGGCTGGTTGTACATCGCAGGCGGCGACTTCGGATTCATGGACGCCGAGGGAACCGATGGTCGCAAGGTAACTCACCGCGGCGGTGGTGTCATCCGAGTGCGACCCGATGGTACAGGTTTAGAAGTCTATTCGACAGGCACTCGGAATATTCTGGAGGTAGCCATCAGTCCTCAAATGGAAATGTTCGCCCGAGACAACACCAACGACGGGGGTGGCTGGGATGTCCGCATGCATCACTTCACGGGCATGGATGACCACGGTTACCCACGCTTGTACAAGAATTTTGCAAACGAATGCGTACAACCCCTGGCTGACTACGGGGGAGGTTCAGGTTGCGGTGCTGTTTACGTCGATGAACCCGGATTTGGCAAATGGGGAAACGCACCGTTTACCGCAGACTGGGGAACAGGCTCACTTTATCGCCACTCCGTTTCTCCACACGGTGCAACCTTCGAGGAAACTTCCAAACCAGAATCCTTTATCAAGATGACCCGACCGACCGACGCGGATGTGGATGGAAACAGTCGTGTGTATTGTGCAAGCTGGCGAGGGGCGACGTTCGATTGGGCCGGACCGGACGTCGGCTACATTGTGTGTGTAAAGCCCATTGGGTTTCAGCCAGCGCCGATGCCAAACTTCGCAAAAGCAACGGACAGCGAACTCATCGAACAGATGAAATCGAACAGCTATCGGAGACGGATCGAGTCGCAACGAGAGTTGATGCGACGCGGCAATATGGCTTACGTGCAGTTGCTTGAGGGAGCGATTGCAACGAGAAGCGACCTTCGCAACCTAGTCTCGAAACTGCAGACCGCAACGAGTGACGCTGAGGTTTTTCCAGCTCTATTCTATGATGATCCGGTTCTCGTTCATACCGCCATTCGATGTTTGGCTAAACGAAACGCATTTGCGGCATGCCTAGATGCTTTGCATAAACCTGGTCTAAACAAGGTGCCAATTCTTCGTGCGCTCGGGATGATGCATCAAAGCGAGGTGGTGGATGGACTGATTGCATTGCTTCCATCTGTTCCATCGGATTATCGTCGCGAGATTCTTTCAACGCTTTGCAGGCTGCACTTTAAAGAGGGGCCATGGAAGGGAGATTCCTGGGGGACGAGGCCCGACACGCGAGGACCATATTACCAGCCAGAGCCATGGAGCGAGACCAACAAGATTGCAGCCGTGTTGCGGAAATCTCTCGACAGTGCGACCCCCGACGATGCTGCGTACCTGATCGAGACGATGCAGCTTAATCGAATTGAGTCCAATGACTCGCTTGCCCGCATTTTGAAACTCGCCCAAGCGAATGAGCAACTGCTAGGTGCAGCCATCTCGCAATTAGCATTGGCTAAAGAAATTCCAGAGGAGGGATTGGAACTTTTGCGTCGAGCGGTTAACAAGGAAGATGCGCCGTCCGCAATGCTCTCGAATGCGGTCGTTGTCCTATCTAAAGTCAACTCCCAGGATGCGCCCTCTGCGATATTGACGGCGCTGTCCAAAATGAAACGCAAGGGAGATCTAAATGATCGCAACAAAGCCCGCGATGCGTTCCTAAGCTCTCCAAAAATGGACATGTACGTCGAGTTGTTTGAGAATGCTTCGAAAGACGTGAATAATCCGGCGGTGCTTTGGGCAGATGCGGCGTTGCTCACCATTGCGTCGCGGAAAGATGGGAGCCCAGAGTACCGGGCGCGTGCGAACCTCGCGATCGAAGAAGCCTGGCAAAGAACCTCGCGCCGAGCACCGTTGATGAGGGCTGCAATCGAAAGCGGCAATCATCTCTTGGACAATGAAATTCTACAGGTAGTGGGTGATCCGGACGTGACGACTGCAAACATCGCGAATCGAGCTGTCCAACAACTGAAGATCAAACCGAAGCCTGTCGATAACTCGCCGAAGATTAGCTCGCTAACACTGGACGAAACGATATCGAAGGTCGTAGGAAATCACGGTGACGTTGCGCTTGGAAAGGAAATGTTTGCCAAAGCAAATTGCGCCGCCTGTCACACCGTTCGCCAAGACGAAGTCCAGAAGGGACCCTATCTTGGCACGATTGCAAAAACGTACAAACGCCCCGAATTAACGATTGCGGTATTGGAGCCGAGTAAGACAATTGCTCAGGGGTTTATCACGAACTTGATCCTGACCAAAGACGGGGAATTGAAGAGCGGTTTCGTGACTAGTGAGCTAACGGATCGCGTGACGATTCGCGATCAAAAAGGGGCCGAGTTCACCGTGATGAAGGAGGACATCGAGGAGCGAAAAACATCCCCTACATCCGTGATGCCAACCGGGGTGATGAACGAGTTTTCAACGCATGAGCTTGCATCGTTGCTGGACTACCTCGAATCCCTCGCTCCCTAAGACTGCACGCATGCTCCCTTTTCCCCAGGCACGGCTGTACTCGTTCCCTTATTTTACAACAGTCTCATTTTGCAAAGTGCCTCGGTGGTCTCCACGCTTTTTTTAGTGCCGACTCAATTTGAGTTGGAATGCCTTTCCATCTCTTTTTGCGAGAAAATCCAACTCGCGGACAACTGCATCGAACTTTGCGGATTCGGTGTGGTTGTTTCGGCTATCCGAACCACCCAACTGATCGCTAGGCATTCCCCTGAACGAGTCTTGTTATTGGGCATAGCCGGTGCACTCACTCCTGGTGTCTCGGTTGGTGAAGCGGTCGAGTTCGATGAAACTGTCTGCTATGGGATTGGCGCCGGCTCTGGGGATGGTTTCGTGTCCGCACAAGAAATGGGCTGGAACCAATGGCCGGTCCCACCTCAGATCTCGGATTCCATTCGCTTGGGCACGGATGATCGAAAAGGCAGTTTTACTTTGTTGACTTGCTGCGCAGCTTCCGCCAGCGAACGCGATGTCCGCTTGAAGTTGAAAAAACATCCCAGCGCGGTTGCCGAGGACATGGAAGGGTTTTCGGTTGCGGCAGCCTGTCGATTTGCAGGTATCCCGCTACGTGTTGTCCGGGGCATTTCCAATCGCGCAGGCGATCGCGATAAAAATAACTGGCGAGTAGGTGATGCAATGGCATCGGTGGAAAAATCAATTGGCGGGTCTTTAGATTTATGAGTCATACCATACGATTGGGGATTTCAACTTGCCCGAACGACACGTTTGCCTTCCACGCCTTGTTGCATCGCAAAGTGGATTGGAGAGGGCTTGACTTTCAGATCGAGCTTCTCGACATCCAGCAGTTGAACGCTCGCGCTTTTCGTGGCGATCTTGATGTGGCCAAGGTCAGTTTTCACGCAGCGCTTTTTCTGGCGGATCGCATGTTGGTCTTGCCCAGCGGTTCCGCCTTGGGGTATTGCGTCGGACCACTTTTGCTTTCGGCAAAAGACGACGACCGTCCCATGGCATCCTGGCAAGTGACGTTGTGCCCAGGACAGCACACGACGGCAACTCTCCTCTTTCAAATGTTTTACCCTCAGACTTCACGTCTCGAACAGGTTGTCTTTTCCGAGATCATGCCGCGACTAAAAAGGCGGGAGGCAGATTTTGGAGTGTGCATTCACGAGGGACGATTCACCTGGCAAAGCGAAGGCTTGTTTCTGGTAGAAGACCTTGGCGCACGCTGGGAAGCCGAGACACATGGGCCATTGCCTCTAGGAGGAATCGTAGGCTCGCGTTCGCTCGGTCTAGATACGTTGGGCATCGTCCAACGAGTCATTCACGATTCTTTGCAATACGCCATGGCGCATCGCGAAGATACGCTCCCCACCATGCGTCGCTACGCTCAAGAATTCAACGATGAAGTATTGATGCAGCATGTCGATTTGTACGTCAATGATTGGACCATTAACTTGGGTACTGTCGGCCAAAACGCACTGAACGAGCTGTCTGATCGAGCCCAGCAAATTGGATTGGTGGCTCAGGGTTCGAGGCGGCTTGAAGTACTTGTGTAGCCTGGGAAGTATTGGAAGTATTGGAAAACACAGGAGTGATGGAAGTGAAGAACGTGTGGCACGCCCCAGAGCGATAGCGATGGGTGTGGGAAGTGTGGCAATTGTTTCTAGTTCGCGACTCCCACGCCCTTCGTAAACTCAGTAAACTCAGGGGCGTGCCACACGTAAACGTCGGGGTCGCAGGTGCCATGAAGCATTGGACGCGCTGAGTTGCGCGTTGCTGACGAAACGTGTGAACTGGATGCTGGACGCAGAACACCGGCAGCGGAGCTGATGTTTGTACGTTCGATACTCAAGAGGAGCTTGCCTCCCCTCAACCTTGTTTTGGCGTCCTACGTAACGGCCCAGTAACCGCCGCACTTCGCTCCCGCGAAGTGCGCTACTTAAAGGTTTGAGCAGCACTTTTAGTACGCCAAATCGGCGTCCGTCGGAGACAAGCTCCGATCGGACGAAAATGCTTCACAGCGTTGCGAAACCGGGGGGGCCATGAAATGCTGATCGAGGCCAAGCATCGGAATGATTTGAGCGATCCGCTGCTCTTGCATGCTGCCAACAAATGGCGTTTAATTTCGAAGGACTTTGCGTGGTCACTTTTTGAAGATTCGGTGGATCGTCTTTTGGTGCATGCATGGTGGAAAATCCATCTCGGTTCCATGTATAATTCGGAGGACAGCCACTCTCCTTGATTACAGATACGCCTATTACGCAGGGTCAACTTGGATGCAACGAATTCTTTTTTATGCCATCGGGTTCGCCGCAATGCTATCGTGCGACGCGGGCTGCGCATTGGCACAACTACTGAAATACGACTTGACCAAGGACCAAAAGGCTTCGTATGAATACGATATTCAAGTCGATACTTCAGCTAGCTTGATACGTTATACAGGGATTGTTCACTACAACGTCACGGCTGTAAATGAACAACTGGTTCGCTTGGCGTTTAGCGGCGGGCTAACGGAGCAAACCAAATCCGCTTCGAATCGCGAATCCAATTTCGGAAGAATATTTCCTAGTCCCCCCAACCTGCCACTGATCTTCTCCCAAAACAACTTCAACGGAAAATCGCAATCCAAGAACACGATTGCAATGTCTCGTTCCGGACAAGTGCTAACGCTCGATGGATCATCGCAACTCCCGTTCTTGCTTGGCAATCTGTCCTTAATCCCCTTTGAGCAACTTCCTACCGAGGAGAAAAAGACCTGGAAAAGCGACTCTGGGGTATCCATTACCGACGATTCGAATGCCCTGCGGTACGCCTTTCGGCCTTTCGGTCCGTTTGCATTTCAACCAGCCGAGCGCATGCAGTTGGCCTCTGAGGTTTCTCATTATGCGATTGCTCGGAACGAAGAAGGGGTGGTCACAGTCGAGAAAAACTATGAGATGAAGACCCCGAATACGGGCGATCGTGAATCGTACCAAATGACGGGCAAGGGTACTTGGTGTTTTGACCTCGAAGACCATATGCCTTTGTCAGCGGATATGCACTACACGTTAAGCGTTAAGGATGGAAACACAACAACGACCTTTCCGATCAAAGTCAAGTTCACCAAGCTATCAGAAGAACGACTTGCCGCGATTCAGGCCGAGGCCAGGGTCAATCAAGAAAAATCGCAGAAGATGAACGAAGAACGCAAAGTGCAAGCGAAGGCGCCGATCGTTGGCAAGGAGTTGGAAGACTTGCTAGCTCAACTGAACTCAACATCAAACCACGAACAGCACGCCGGGCTCATCAAACTAATGCAGAAAGACGATTTTGGTGCCGATCCAAAACTGGTGGAAGCGGTTCGGAAAATAGCCAAATCGGGCGAACTGTTTGCTTCCTCGGCAGATAGAGTTTTGCAAATACTAGATCCAGTGCACAGGATCAACAAGGCATACGAAGGTACAGGGTTTGTGGAATCGTCGCAGTTGATCGTCGACAGTTCAACCGACCTTTTCGTAGGTCAGATTGTGCAGATTCGAGAGCACGGGAGCGTTTGGCATGCTGCCGAAATCACCGGAATCCTTCCAGAAGGCAAAGTTACTACTCGCTATCGCGGTTGGGGACAAAGGACAGCCAATTTGTTACGCAATCAGATCCAACTAGCGCCCAAGGAAGTCATTCAGCCCAAACGCCCGGAAAGCGATTCACCGCTGCCCTCCAAGCCGTTTTCGCCCTCGGCACCCCGTACTTGGTCGGATGGTTCTGGTAGCTTCAAGGTCGAAGCGACTTACATGGGAGCCGACGGAGACAAAGTTATTTTGAAGAAAACGGATGGCAAAGAAGTCTCGGTACCGTTGTCACGATTAAGTGTAGCCGACCAACGCTTTGTTGCCCAAGTACAAGAAGAATCCAAAAAACTCGGCAACCCCTTTGATCAATAAGGGTAAACAAATAAGTGTGGTGGCCGACGCTGCTAGCATCGGATCGGATGCTGGCAGCATCCGCCACGGTTAAACACCGTTCTACTACGCGAGCTCCACCATGGCGTCGAAGCTTGGCTCGCGAGCCGTTTGGACGTTGTCACAACCGAGCTCATGCAGTCTGGCTGTAATCGAGGGGGACAAGCTAAGCCATTTTAGACGGCGACTTAGATCGCCAAGCAACGCCACCGTTTGCGTGGCAATGTTCTTGCTCGTGGCCGTGATGGCATGAATCTCGCCCTTTTCAAGACGCGAAATCCATTCTCTGGGTAACGAAGGAACCGGAACTTGACGATAGATGTTTAGACATGCAACTTTCGCTCCGGCCTGCGCAAGGCGATCCATACCAGCCGTCTCGCCGTCCGGATTGCGGACAAACAAAAACCGCTTCCCCGTGCAGTGGTTTACCAAAAGGTTGGCCAAGGAATCGGCTCCCGAGACTTGCGGGACCATATCACAGTGCATCGAGTACTTGGCAATCGCAGCCGCCGTTCCTGACCCGACCGCCGCGAGTTGAGTGCGGTAGAGACTTCGTCCGTCTTTACCAAGCACCTGCAATCTCTCAAAGAAGCCATCGACTCCATAGACGCTACTGAAGACAATCCAATCGTATTGATCGAGGGTTTGAAGCGTTGCATCCACGGCCTGCCAATCGAGAGGCGATTCGATGGTCATGACCGGACGCTGAATAACATCCGCGCCTTGCTCGGCAAATTTTTTGCTAAGCATACCGGCTGTATTCAGCGGGCTTGTTACCCAAATGCGTTTTCCGAACCAAGGTCTCGCCGAAAACCAATCCAAGGATTTGGCCATACGAATCACATCCCCAACAATGCTGATGACAGGCGGACGCAATCCAGGCATCGAGGCGATGGTTGCCGCTACAGTCTCTAAGTCGCAACGTATCACTTGTTGATCTGGCCAGGAGCAACGTCGAATCATGGCTACCGGGGTCGATGGAGGTTTACCCGCTTCGATCAGTTTATTGCTCCAATAGGCGGCCGTCGTGACCCCCATATAGAGCACAAGTGTTCCAGGAAACTTAGCTAGTGCATTCCAATCGAGTGACTCTTCTGCATCCTCGCTGCCATCAGCGGGCTGCAATCGTCCAGTGATCAAAGCCACGGCCGACGACCAATCTCGATGCGTGACCGGAATTCCTGTGAATGCGCTGGCTGCTAAGGCGGCGGTGATACCCGGAACAATCTCGTACGGAATGCCTTCTTCGACGAGTCTGTCGACCTCTTCACTGGTTCGAGCAAAGATTGCTGTATCGCCACCCTTTAGCCTTGCGACCGACTTGCCCATTTTGGCGAGTCGTACGACCTCATCGTCGATTTGCGATTGCCCCCACATTCCCCCATGTCCATGTTTGCCAACACAAATCTTTTCCGCATGGCTCGATGCGTAGCTGAGCAACGCTTCGTTGGCTAAGCCATCGTAGAGGATGGCATCGGCCCGACCGAGTAGCTCTGCACCTCGAACGGTAATCAATCCCGGATCACCAGGGCCAGCTCCGATGAGATAGACTTTTGCGGGTCGGGTACGGTTCATCCCATCGTTCCATATGGGTTCACGGCCGCCTTGGTGCCGATCACGAGCTTTCTTTGATGCCCCAACCAAAACTTGACTTCTGGCAACGAGATCGCGATGTTTCGAAGCAGATCGGCAGGAACGGCATTGGTCGCCAAGACATGCGCAACATTAGGCAACTCCTCTAGGTTGGTCCAAAACTCAGGTGCCACCTTAGCATTTTGCACATCCAACAGCCCAATGTTTGGAAAATGAGCCAGCGAGTCCAAGAAGGAGTCCGGAATCGAAACATTCCTTGCCACCACGATTCGGATCGCGGTTCGTCGGTGTTTGGCGATTCTCGCAAAGGATCCTTTAGCGGCGCTATCGATGCTAGCTTGGTCAAGAACTAGGCAGTCTCTCCCTGCGCATGGCGAAACAACAAGAAATCCATCTTGCTCGACTACACGGAGAGAATCCATTTGTTTCTGTTTGGCCAACATCAGAACACAAATTAGAAACAGATAAGCCATGAGCATGACGCCCAAAGCAATCGAATGTATACCTTCTTCGAAATTCCGGCCACCGGAAAGCACGATCGATCCCGACGCAGCCATCGCAAGCACAGTCGTCACCACCGCAAGTGCGATCGCAATTTTGGTAATCGTGATGGCAGGACGTTTTCGTTTTCGCATTCCGTCCTAAGCTTCAGCTAGTTTGCGAAGGACCGTTGGGAGAATTCCGCCGTTGCGATAATAGTCAATTTCCACGGGCGTATCGATGCGAACAAGCGTATCGAAGGTTAGCTTCGTGCCATCGAGTCTAGTCGCAACAACTTCCACTTGGCTTCGGGGTTGAAGCTCGTCATTCAGACTTGGAATGTCAATAGACTCAGCGCCAGTCAGACCAAGGCTTTGGGCCGATTGCCCCTCGAGAAACTGAAGCGGCAACACGCCCATCCCCACCAAATTGCTTCGGTGAATACGCTCATAGGAAGTTGCAATCACAGCACGGATTCCGAGCAGGAGCGTTCCCTTGGCGGCCCAGTCGCGAGACGAACCCGTTCCGTATTCCGCACCAGCTAGGATCACGAGCGGTGTTTTGCTAGCCTGATATTTCATCGAAGCGTCGTAAATACTCATCTGTTCGCCGGTGGGCAAGTACTTTGTCACGCCACCTTCGATTCCGGGAGTCATCGCGTTGCGAATGCGAATATTCGCGAAGGTACCGCGAACCATAACCCGGTCGTTTCCGCGTCGGGCACCGTAGCTGTTGAAATCCCGCGGATGGACCCCATTCTCGACCAAAAATCGACCGGCCGGTCCATCCTTGGCAATCGAGCCAGCGGGCGAAATATGGTCCGTCGTTACGGAGTCGCCTAGTACTGCCAGTACGCTTGCAGCCCGGATTGGCGAGATGGTTCCTTGCTTCGTTGTGATCCCCTCGAGAAATGGCGGTCGCTGAATATAGGTGCTCTTTTCATCCCATTTGTAGAGTTCGCCCGGAGTAATGGGGATCGCATTCCATGTTTCATTCGAAGTGAACGCACTCGAATAGAGCTTGACGAACATATGAGGCTGAACACTTTGTTCGATTGTCCTTTCGATTTCCTCCTGGGTGGGCCAGATCTCCCTGAAGAACACTGGCTTACCGTCAGGATCGTGTCCGATCGGTTCGGTTTCCAGATCGATTTCTACCGTACCGGCTATCGCGTAAGCCACCACCAAGGCTGGGCTTGCCAGATAGTTGGCTCGCGTATGTGGATTGACGCGCCCCTCGAAGTTTCGATTACCGCTGAGCACGGCAGCAGCCACAAGGTTTCCATCTGTGATCGCGTTCGAAACGGATTCGGGCAATGGGCCGCTGTTGCCGATGCATGTGGTGCATCCATAACCTACCACATGAAATCCGAGTTGCTGCAATGGATGGAGGACGCCCGCCTTTTCGAGATAATCGGTGACAACTCGAGAACCCGGCGCTAAACTCGTCTTGACAAAGGACTTTACCGTTAATCCCCGAGCGACCGCTTTCTTTGCCAATAGCCCAGCACCGAGCATGACCGATGGGTTGCTTGTATTGGTGCAAGACGTGATGGCGGCAATGACGACGGAACCGTGCCCGATGTTGGAGCTGTGTCCGTTGTCCTGAACCGCTGCAGTGGATGACAATTGCTCCGTGGTCAAACCAAAGCCTCGTTCCGCAATCGGTGCACTTAAGGCTTTTGCAAAGGAAGCCTTCATTGACTTGAGAGGCACGCGATCTTGAGGACGCTTGGGTCCGGCTAGAGAAGGTTCGACGCTGCTCAAGTCGAGCGTCAACACTTTGGTGTAATTGAGATCCGGACTGCCATCGACTCGAAACAGCCCTTGCTCCTTGCAATATCGCTCCACCAATTCTATTTCATCGGAGGTTCGCCCTGTTCGTCGCATGTAAATGAGCGTCTCGTTGTCGACAGGAAAGAAGCCCATGGTGGCTCCGTATTCAGGCGCCATATTTGCAATGGTGGCTCGATCGGCCAGCGACATGCGTGAAACTCCCTCGCCAAAGAACTCGACAAACTTGTTGACGACACCTTCCTTGCGCAGTATTTCGGTGACACGAAGGACAAGGTCCGTCGCTGTAGCTCCAGGCGCGAGTTTACCAAGCAACTTCATGCCGACTACTTCCGGCATCAACATGTAGAGCGGTTGACCGAGCATGGTTGCCTCGGCTTCGATACCACCAACGCCCCAGCCTAGAACTCCCAAACCGTTGATCATGGTCGTGTGCGAGTCCGTTCCGACAAGAGTATCTGGATAGGCAACCGCGCCGGCATGGTCCTTCCCCTGGAATACCACTTTGGCAAGGAACTCTAAATTGACTTGGTGGACGATGCCGGTGTTAGGCGGGACCACTCGAAAATTGTTGAACGCTTGTTGTCCCCAGCGAAGGAATTCGTATCTTTCCTTGTTCCGTTCAAACTCCACTTCCACATTTTTCGCGAGGGAGTCAGCGGTTCCGAAGTAGTCAACTTGCACAGAGTGATCGATAACGAGATCGACGGGAATCAATGGATTGATCTTCTTTGGATCACCCCCTAATGATTTCATTCCGTCTCGCATGGCCGCGAGATCGACCACGGCTGGCACACCTGTGAAATCCTGCAGGACGACGCGAGCTGCTTTGAATGGCACCTCTAACTCCGCTGGCTTAGCGGCATTCCATTGAGCCAAATTGACGACATCCGCTTCCGACACTTGGTAACCGTCACAATTCCTCAAAACCGCTTCCAGCAGAACGCGGATAGAGAAAGGCAGCTTGGAAACTGGTGCAATCCCGTCCTTTTCCAGTTTGCCGAGTCGGTAGATTCCGAGTTGGCCTTGAGGAGCCCGAAAAGTATCGCGGGAGCCAAACGGGTCGGTTAGTCTCTTTGAATTTGTCATAGCTAGCACTAGAGGAAAATATGGGTAGTGATTGAGGGAGGCCTATTGTAGCTTGCCGAGACAAAAGAAAAACGGCCCGCACAAGTTACCTTGCACGGGCCGTTTTAGATTTTTACAAGTTATTGACTTATTTGCCTGCGTCTAGTGCCCGCTATGCAGAAGGTCAAAACTAATTACTTGCATCCGCAACCGGACGATGCCACAGGAGCAGCACATCCGCAACCGGAAGAAGCTGCAGGAGCTCCACATCCGCCGCCGCAAGCGCTACCGCTGATTGCACCACCGGAACCCATTGCTGCGCCACCGACGTAGGTCGTAACAGGCACGGTAACGGTTTGTGGAACCATCTTGCAGACCGTTACTGCAACTTCTTCGGTCACGGTGTAAGGAACGCTGACGTTGTAGGTGTCTGTCTTTTCTTCGTTCACAGTGTCGTAAACCGTTACGTTGTACGTATTGGTTCGTTGTTCGGCAACCATGGTGGTTGTAACAACATCTTTGGTCTTGTTTTCAGGAACCATCGTTACAACTGTCTTCATACGTTTGCGGGTTTCTGGTGTGCAGACAACCTTGCTAACCGTACGCATCAATTGCTTTTGGACAACGCTTGGAACCTTAACGGTTCGTGTGCGTGTTTCTGTGTTCATAACGCACTTGGAAACTGGACGAGTACGGGTTTCCATTTCGGTAACTTGTCGGTTGACAGTTCGTTGACGGGTTTCCGTGTTGTAAACAGTCTTGGCAACGGTTCGTTGACGTGTTTCTGTTTGCATTTGGCACTGTTTAACAGTACGTTGACGTGCTTCAGTCGTGTACGAAACCTTGTTGACGGTTCGCATCTTGGTCTCGGTGGTCATAGTGCACTTCTTGACCGTTCGCTGACGAGTCTCAGTCGTGTAGCTAACCTTCTTGACCGTGCTTTGACGAACTTCGTCACGGCAGAGCGAAACAGTGTAGGTGTAAGGCTCGTCGACCATTTGTCGCTGCATGGTTGTTACAGGAACTTCCTGTGTAACAACGTTTGGAACCCAAACCTTTCGGCAAACTGTACGAGTCGACATAACTGGAGCGCCGCAACCGCCGCCAGCCGAAACACCGCCGCAACCGCATCCGGACGACACTGGAGCGGCACAACCACAACCAGAAGCTACTGGAGCTGCACATCCGCAACCAGCAGAAACTGGAGCCGCACAACCACAACCAGTGGAAGCAGCGACGCCGCATCCGCTAACAGGGACTTCTTCCGTAACGGTTTGATACGAGCCCATGTCCTTGGTAACGGTTCGCATGCTTTGAACAGGGTACGTACGGCAAACTTGACGTGTTGCAGTACGTTGTTCGGTGTATGGAACCTTGACCGTGGCCGATACCACTTCGTCTGTGTAGACAGGCACTTGAACCGTGTAAGGCACTTGTTCGTCTGTGTAGACAGGAACCTGAACCGTGTAAGGTACTTGTTCTTGCGTTGTTACTGGCACTGTTACATTGTAGGTCTGAACAACGTCGACATAGTGTGGAACCTGAACGGTGTAGTCAACCGTTTCGTTGACAGTCGTAGGAACTTGGACGGTGTAGTTCTGTACTTCTGGAACCGTCTTGCAAACGGCTACTTGGTAGGTTTGTTGTTCTACAACAGTCGTTGGAACTTGAACGGTGTAGTTCTGAACAACGTCGTTGTAAACGGTTTCGTTGACCGTGTAAGGAACTTGTTCCGTAACTGTGTTCGAGACGTTGACCTGGTACGACTCTTCAACTTGGCTTGTAACCGGCGTGTTCACGGTGTACGTGACTTGCTTGGTTTCTTGTTTTGGAACCATGACCGTGGACGTGCTGGTCTTGGTTTCGGTGCGTGGCACTTGACGGCTTACTGTGTAAGTCCGATTGCGAGCTTCGGTGCGAGTTGCGGTCTTGTTGACCGTTCGCATTTCGGTAACTTGCGTTGGGACCATAATGGTCTTTTCAACGTAGCTGATCTGAGCGCCACAACCACCCATGTCTCCGCTACCGCCAACCACCATACCGCTAACAACACTGCCGGAACCGGTTGCACTTCCGCAACCGCAATCAGCAAGAACGCTACTGGCCCCAAACAACATTGTGGCCAGCCCAAGGGCAAAACCTGGGCGAAACTTCATTGTAGTCTCCTCGAAGTAAAAAAAATGTGGCCACACGGCCAGCTAACACACTTACAAGTTCCACCACAAACAAGATGGGGCGGTGTAATTCGACGTTGCTTATCAAAGTAGAAAAAGGATGCCTAGCAGTAATAGAAACTGCTCAACGAAGAACAACTCATTCATTCCCAAATCCTTATTTCTATGCCCCCGAGTTTAGCTTCAGGTGGTGGATAGGGAAGATGTTTAGGGGAAATTTCTCTGTTTTTCTCTATTTTTGCTGGACGAAACAAGCCCCGTAGGTTTTCAAGCCGACACCCGTGAGTATCGCCCACATCCGCATGAACAAGTTTTCACGCAATCACTCCTTCACGACAGGCCGAATTTCTAGCGTTAAAAACTTGCCGTCACGCAAAAAATTGATCGGGTAAGCTCGGTCCGCCGGGAGCTGTTCCACCAAACTCCGGAAATCCTCTGGCGTAAATACCTTCTGGCCCCCTAGCTCAAGAATGACGTCTCCGATTTCCAGACCTGCCCTGGTGGCCGGTGAATCCGCTGTCATTTTGGTGAGCTGCACGCCCCCCCGAACTGGAATCTTCAATTCCTCTGCTAAATATTGAGGGATCACATCCACCGTTACGCCAAGTTTCGCCCTACGAACCTTGCCATACTCAACAAGCTCCTTTGTAATCCACTGAACTCGCCGCATTGGGATCGCAAATCCAATGCCTTGAAACTGTCCACTTGTACTCGGAATGGCAGTGTTGATTCCGACAAGATCTCCATTTAAATCGAGCAAAGCTCCACCGGAATTACCTGGGTTAATTGTCGCGTCGGTTTGCAATAACTGACCTAATGTCTTATCCGAAGAACCAGGCGTACTTGAAGAACCAGGGGAACGAATAGTGCGTCCCTTGCTGCTGATAATTCCAACACTCACGGTTTGATCCAAAGCAAATGGACTGCCAATTGTCATGACCCAGTCACCAATGGCTAACGCGTCGGAATTTCCGATTCCTGCTGCCGAGAGAGGTTCTTTGGTAGAGATTCGAAATACAGCAATATCACTGGAGGGGTCGGAAAGGGCATCTTTTCCCAACATTTCGCGACCGTCGGATAGTCGTACTCGAATGCCTTTGCAACCTTTGATTACGTGATGATTGGTTACACACAACCCATCCGCTGCAATAATAACTCCCGACCCAATATTGAATGCCAAAGGATTTTCTTCGAGCAAATCCAGGTCGTCGAGTGTTTCGTCCACATCCGACCGCTTCGCGAGCACGGTAACCACACAAGGCATCATTTTTGCAGAAGCCGATTGGAATGCATAAGCCAATCCGCGGGCCTGCTCCTTGGCGGAACTGAGCCGGGCTGCGTCCACTCCTTCTTGAGCAAGAACCAGCCCCCCCAAAAATGACGGCAAGGCGATAGCCATCGCTACCTTCAATAGGTCCATTCGACGCCTCTTAGGAAAAAACCACATTCGCTTACCTATTCCTCTACTCAGACGATTTATCATCCCAAGGCCAAAAGCAGCTTGGACTGATCGGTTATCATACGATAGGTCTTCCGCTACGTTTGATCCACTCAGTTTACTCCATCCATCCGATTTTGGTTGACACAAAAATGATTCCCGCAGTTGTGATTGCAAACAAACGAGATCGGCGGCCGTTATCGAACGACGAAATCAAGTTCATGATCGATGGTTATGCACGCGGCACGATCCCCGATTACCAAATGTCGGCCCTGGCCATGGCGATCTACCTCAACGGCATGTCCGACCAAGAAATCTCAGACCTCACCGATTCCATGATTGCGAGCGGATCGAGACTGGAGAAGGTCGGTGACACTCCACGCGTCGACAAACATTCGACGGGCGGCTTGGGGGACAAGACATCCCTCATACTCGCTCCTCTCCTCGCCTGTTGCGAACTGCACGTTCCCATGATTAGCGGCCGCGGTCTGGGCATCACCGGTGGAACGCTCGACAAACTCGAGTCGATTGAAGGCTTTCGCACCAACCTTACCGAATTGGAAATCCATCGCCAACTCGACTTGGTAGGATGTGTCATCACGGGGGCCACCGAAACTCTTGTCCCGGCGGACAAGAAACTCTACGGTCTAAGGGACGTCACGGCGACCGTCCCTTCGATACCGTTAATCACCGCTAGCATCATGTCCAAAAAAATCGCGGAATCCCTCGATGCATTGGTATTGGACGTGAAGTTTGGCAGCGGCGCTTTTCTGGCCACCGAACAACTGGCCACACAACTTGCAGCTTCCTTAATGCGTGTCGGCAAGAACGCTGGAGTTCTTACGACCGCGCTCATCACCGATATGACTCAGCCGCTAGGAAACATGGTTGGCAACGCTTGCGAAATCGACGAATCGATCGCTGTGCTTCAAGGTGGCGGCCCCAACGACGTTCGTGAACTAACAATCGAACTTGCAGCCCGATTGCTTTTGGGCACCAACCGCGAAACCCATCTCGACAATGCTCGCGGCCGGCTGGGTAAACTATTGGATAATGGTGCAGCTATGGATCGCTTCGAACGCATGGTACATTCCCAAGGTGGATCGCTCTCCACCGCGCGACCCATCGGTCGCAGCCAACCCTGTCTTGCCAAGACCGCCGGTACAATCCAATCCATCGACGGTCAACTACTCGGCCAAGCCATCATCCTGATGGGTGGTGGAAGAAAAGTGGCTGGCGAAGCTATCGATTTTTCGGTCGGTCTCCAAGTGCATTGCAAAGTCGGGGAAACGTTAAATGCAGGACAGCCAATCCTCGATATCCAATGTGATAACGAGAGCAAAGCACAAATGGCAATGAAGCTGATAGAGCAAGCCATCATCCTCTCCAACCTGACACCAACACCAACACCGCTCTGGAAAGAGTTTTCGACATAATGAAAACACTACTGCTTTTCCTGCTGGTAATATCTTGCGGCACCATTTTTGCGAGCGAGCCGCGGCTAGAGAGAATCGAAGTCTTTCCCGCTGGCATGAACGGCATAACACTGTATCGAATCCCCGGTGTGATTGTCACAACGAAAGGGACCGCGATTGCTTACTGCGAGGCGCGCACCGACACTCGAAGCGATTGGGGTGAAATCGAAGTGCATCTGCGCCGGTCAACGGACGGCGGCAGGTCTTGGAACGCGCCAAAGCAGATCGCGCACTTGGCGGATCGCATCGAAGGCAACCCCGTTAAGAAAGAAGGTGGAGCTCGCGAACAAACCGTCAACAACCCGGTCGCCATCGTTGATCGAACGACTGGTGCCATCGAGTTCTTGTACTGCATCAATTACGCCCACTGTTTCTCAATGCGGAGCCTGGATGATGGTCTGACCTGGAGCCAACCGATTGAGATAACCAAGTCGTTCGAGCCATTTCGCAAAGACTACGACTGGAAAGTCATCGCTACCGGGCCAGGTCATGGTGTCCAGCTCGCGAGTGGGCGACTCGTTGTCCCTATCTGGCTAGCCTATGGGAAAATCGGCGAGCATAAACCGTCCGCATCCGCTACGATCTTCAGCGATGACCACGGCCGAACCTGGCAGGCTGGCGAAATCGCAGTTCCCGACAAAGGGGAATTCGGTGACCCAAATGAGACGATGATCACTACCCTATCGGATGGTCGAGCTATGTTGGTCACCCGCAGCGTCTCGAAGCCAAACCGGAAACTTATCACCATCAGTCGAGATGGTGCCTCCAACTGGAGCAAGCCTGAGTTTCATGACCAGCTTTGGGAACCGATCTGCATGGCCAGTATTGTTGCTCATCCCTCAACGCCAGCAACATTGATCTTTTCCAATCCCCATAGTCTCGGGCGAGATAAAGAAGGTCAAGAGATTTCTGCTGGCCGCGGCAAGCGTGAAAACCTCTCTATTAAACTGAGTCGAGACGACGGTAAGACCTGGCCGATCAGCAAGTCACTTGAACCTGGCCCCAGCGCTTACTCCGATCTCGCAGTCTTGCCGGACGGCACTGTGCTTTGTCTTTACGAAGGCGAAAAAGCAATCCTGGCCGCACGTTTCAATCTGGAGTGGATTTTATCGCCTTGATTGGCAAGTCAATCGGGCGAGCGGCGAGGTAAAAACTACCAATCACAACCCGAAACGTAAGTGAGGGACCCGGGGAATTGTCCCTCGCTTACACCTCGGGTTGGGATACTCCAATCTGCCGCTCGCCTTATGCCACCAATGAATTCGCAGGTTCCTAAACCGGACGGTCCCTCTCCGGGAGGATAGGAATTGTCCCTGTTGGTCCAGTTGGGCTTGCCGTATACTGGGGTTTGGTCTGATCTGCCACTGCACTGGTGACGCAGTAAACCTTTACCCACTAGAGAGTTATGACGTCGCAGCCAATCCTTCCTGTCCCGAAAGCCGTTTCTCCGTTTTATTTAGGAATCGACGTTGGTGGGACGGGAATCAAATTAGGTATTGTCGATGAAGTAGGAAAAACGCTCGGTTTTACCTCGATTCCAACGGAAGAACCGCGAGGTCCTGCGGACGCAATGCTACGGGTTTCGGCTTCCGCAACCGAGTTGCTCGCAACCATCGGTCTGTCGCGCAAAGACATTGTTCGCGTTGGACTAGGAACACCTGGCAGCCAGGACATCCCAAAGGGGATGTTAATCGAACCGCCCAACCATCCACACTGGCACCACTTTCCGATCGTGAAATGCCTGGAGCAGGCTATCGGTCTGCCGGTGTCATTCGCCAACGACGCAAATGCGGCCGCATTTGGCGAGTTTTGGGTCGGTACCGGCGCAGTGTACAGTAGTATGGTATTGCTGACGCTCGGGACAGGAGTTGGCGGTGGGATCATTATCGATAACCAGTTGGTGGTGGGACAGAACAGTTTCGGTGGCGAATGCGGTCACATGATTATTGATCCTCGGCCCGACGCAAGACTTTGTGTTTGGGGCGGGGGACGTGGTCATCTAGAAGCGTACGCGAGTGCAAGCGCCGTGGCTCAACGAGCCAAAGAAGAACTCGCGGCAGGTGCAGTCAGCTCGCTTTCAGGAAGCGTTGAGACTCTCACAACGAAGAAGCTCTACCAAGCGGCCGAAGCAGGCGATGTTTTCAGTTTGAAAATCATCGATGAAACGGCGGACTATCTGGCGCTTGGAATCGCAACCATCGTACATACCTTGGACCCAGGCCTGATTGTCTTGGGCGGTGCAATGAACTTTGGTGGCGCACAATCGCTTGTCGGGATGCGGTTCCTAAAACGGATTGAGGAGACGTTTCGACAACGCAGTTTCGAGTACGTCGCGAAGGGTACCAAGATCGAGTTCGCCTCGTTGGGTGGCGATGCGGGTTACCTTGGTGCGGCTGGGATTGCTCGCATGGAATTCAAAAAGTTACCAGCCTAAAGAGCAAGCTTCCCCCGCCGGCAGGGCGAACGAAAGAATCCATTGAAAACAATTACTAGGAATCAGTCATGAGCACTGGCGGCAAACACGGTGGCCAACAATTGGGTGAAATGCCCACGGCCAAAATACGCAACTTCTGCATTATTGCGCACATCGATCACGGCAAGAGCACGCTCGCGGACCGACTCCTGGAACGCACCGGCACGGTCGAGATCCGCAAGATGAAAGAGCAATTGCTCGATGGAATGGACCTGGAGCGATCTCGCGGAATCACTATCAAGGCCAAGTCGGTATCGTTGAATCACTGGCACAAGGGTGAGCTCTACGAACTGAATTTGATCGACACGCCCGGCCACGTCGACTTCCAATACGAAGTCTCGCGTGCTCTAACGTGCTGCGAAGGAGCATTGCTCTTAGTGGACTCCTTTCAAGGGGTCGAGGCTCAGACGGTTGCCAACGCTTACGCGGCCATGGAGCATGAACTCAAAATCATCCCTGTCATCAATAAGATCGACTTGGTCCACGCTCGTGTAGACGAAGTTACGACAGAAATGGAACAGAGCTTGGGCATCGACCCAACCGAAATCGTAAAGTGCTCAGGCAAAGCTGGCATTGGTATCGATGAATTGCTCGAAGCCATCGTCGAACGTATTCCGCCTCCGACGGGTGATCGCAATGCCCCGCTCAAGGCGATGGTGTTCGATTCGCTCTACGACGATTATCGAGGCGCAATCACTTACGTGCGAGTCATGGAAGGCAAAGTGAAACGCGGGGACAAAGTTCGGTTCCTCGGAGTAGGTGCCAACTACGAAGTGCTCGAACTGGGTCAGTTCATCCCGCATCGCATGCCCGTCGATTCGCTTCTCGCTGGCGAAGTTGGATACCTTATCTGCAACATCAAGTCGCTCAAGGATGTTCGCATTGGTGATACAGTTGCCATGGCCAACGACGATAAAGCGGTGGCCCTCGCCGGCTACAAACCGCCCAAACGCATGGTGTATTGCGGGCTCTATCCTAGCGACGGCCAAGAGTTCACGGAACTCCGAGACGCTCTAGAAAAACTCTCCATCAACGACCCCTCGTTTGATTATGCGCCGGAATCGAGCGAGGCCCTCGGTTTCGGATTCCGTTGTGGATTCCTGGGACTGCTGCACATGGAGATCATCCAGCAGCGTCTAGAGAATGAATGCGATGTAGACCTCGTGCAAACAGCTCCCAACGTCACGTATGAGATCGTGAAACGGGATGGAACCGTTTTGGAAATTCATCGACCGCAAGAAGTGCCTGACTCGTGTGATATCGAAGAATTTCGTCAACCAATTGTACGCGTGAATTTCGTGCTACCAATCGAGTATATCGGCGTTGTCATGAAGCTTTCGCAAGACCGACGCGGCATTTTGCGCGGCAATGAATACTTGTCCGCCACGCGGGCGCTGGTCAGTTACGATCTACCCTTGGCCGAGGTTATCTATGACTTGCATGACAAGCTCAAAAGCGTGACTCGTGGCTATGGCACGATGGACTATGAGATCATTGGATACGAACCAGCCAATCTGGTAAGAATGGACATTCTCGTCAACGGCAAACGGGTCGACGCATTGAGCATCATTTGCGACACAGCAGACTCGGAGCGCCGAGGTCGAGCAGTAGTCAAGAAGCTCAAGGAAGAAATCGATCGGCATATGTTTGAAGTGGCTGTTCAGGCTGCCATCGGTTCGCGAATCATCGCCCGAGAAACCGTAGCGGCCATGCGCAAAAATGTGACCGCCAAGTGCTACGGTGGTGACATCTCGCGAAAGAAGAAGCTTTGGGCCAAACAAAAAGAAGGTAAGAAGCGAATGAAATCGATCGGGTCGGTCGATATCCCTCAAAGGGCGTTTATGGCGATCTTGGATACAGGTGCGGAAAAGTAGTCATGGTTCGAGAACGCAAAATCATTCCGGCCGAGCCAGACGATGACGATGATGGCAAAGGCGACGGCAAGGAAAACGGCAATAGAAATGGACAAGAGAGTCCATCCCTCTCGCCCGGTCATGTTCCCGGCTCAGGCATCATGGCCCCGGGCGAAAACGATATTGTCCTTCGACCTAAACGTATCGCAGACATGGTTGGCCAACAAGAAGTGATGGACGTCATTCAAATTGCCATGGATGCAGCCAAAAAGCGTAAAGAGCCTTTGGGGCATATCCTATTTGATGGCCCACCTGGATTAGGGAAAACGACCTTCGCTACATGCATTCCGCGCGAGATGGGGGTCAAGGTCGACATGACCAGCGGCCCAGTTCTCAAAGCCCCAAAGGAAATGATTCCCTATCTGACTAACTTGGAACATGGATCGGTACTATTCATCGACGAAATCCATCGCTTACCCAAACCTGTCGAAGAATTTCTTTATACGGCAATGGAAGATTTCCGCATCGACATTATCTTGGGCGAAGGGGTCAATGCCCGAACGCTCAACCTGCAGCTGCAACCTTTCACGCTCATCGGCGCAACGACTCGAGCGGGCATGCTCAGCGCCCCGCTCCGCGATCGATTTTTGATCCGTCAGCATCTGGGTTATTACTCGGTCGACGAGTTGATCGAGATTTTGTCTCGAAATGCAAAGAAACTCAACGTATCCCTCAATTCCGATGCCGCGGTTGAGATCGCTAAGCGAGCCAGAGGGACTCCCCGCATTGCGAATAATCGATTTCTTTGGGTTCGCGATTTCGCGATGAGCAAAGCGGACGGTCGCGTCTCGCTCGACATTGCCAAACGAGCGCTTGATATGATGGGTATCGATGAGATTGGGCTCGACAAACAAGACCGTCGTTACTTGGAAACACTCATCCGCGTCTTCAATGGCGGGCCTGCCGGTGTGGAAGCCATCGCCCATACCATGAGTGTTTCAGCGGATACACTAGAAGACGAGGTGGAGCCATTTCTGTTGCGCAGCGAGTATGTCATTCGCACTCAACGTGGACGCTGTGCGACGTCCAAAGCCTATGAGATGTTAAAGCTATTCAATCCAGGCAAATAATAGGGGAACCTTATTGAGCCGGTACTAGGTTGCTCGACACAACAAGAAGGCACAAGCTTGCCACGGAGCCAAATCCAGGTAAAGCCCGCGTCCAAGCAAATCATCACCGTTCCAATCGTAACGGGCTAAGCTGAGTTGATCCTGCAAGTTCCATTTTTTCCCAGCGAGTTCGGCGATGGGCAATCGCACATGGCATTGGCTCTGGTTTGGGGCATAGTTCACTGCGACGACTAATACATCTCCATTCGTTCCTTGCCAAGAAAAAACAACGAAGCAATCGTTCGTCCAGTTGCCTTCCCAAGCCGGTGTGCATTCCAACAACTGCCATTGGCCATCGCGAACCGCCGGAAGACGAAGAACTGCTAGCAAAGAATCATAAAACTTGGTCAGATGTTCATCGATCGGTTCAACCGGCGCTCGAACGAGGTGGGGCGAGATCCGTTTTTTTCGACCCTCGAACTGACCTTGATGAAAGAAACGCAGACCAGGGGAAAGAAACGTGATGACCGCAGCGGCCTGATGAACTTCCGTTGAGAACGTCGCTGCTGCCCGAGGTTCGTCATGGTTCTCCAAGAAACGAGCGAGCTTGGTTTGGTAGTCATGATTCGCATGAAAATGCTCGCGGACGGCCCGAGTACGGCTTTCCCGGAGGCGATCGTAGAGTCGTTTATCGTAGGCAAAGTCGAAGCCTTGTTGCTGAAGTGTCCATTCCATATCCCAATAGACCTCGGCCAAGAAAAGGAAGCCGGGGACGCGCTCGCGTACTCGCTGCGTCGCCGTTGGCCAAAAAAGGTGAGCACGCTGGCCCCATGTTCGTTCAAATACCTCCGGCAAGACCAACATGGCCATGTCGCATCGCAGTCCATCGCATTGACCGGAGATCCGTATCAGTTCATCTATCATGGCTTCTTGTAAGGCAGGGTTGGCGTAGTTGAGTTGCAAGGTATCGGGCCATCCGGAAAAATAGGGGTCCCGACCGTAGGCCATCACTCGGTCACCTTTCTTGCGTTTGGCCCTGGTGTAGTTCTGCGGTGCATTGGCAAGGTCTTGTTCCGAACCTGGAATGAAGTAGTCCCGCCGATGCTCTTCGATCCACGGATGGCCAAGTCCCATGTGATTGGGGACAAAATCGAGCATGAGTTTTAAGCCGCGCTGGCGGAGTCGTTCACGAAGGCGAGCGAGCGCAGCGTCCCCTCCGAGATTCTGATGCACGGTATAGCTGGTGATTGCAAAACCGGAACCGGCAATGTCCTCATCGCGTAAATCGGGCAGCGTGTCTTGGAACTCTCGGCGCCATTCTGGATTGTTGCGTGAGACTTGCTGAGCGTCGGTGCCGGTTTGCCAGACACTCAAGAACCAAAGCCAATCGAAACCGAGTCCCGCTAGCCGGTCGAGTTCGGCGTCGGGAATGTCATCGAGTGTCGCAGGTTTTTCGAGTTGACGTGTTAGTTCTGTCAACCAAACCCGTGTGTTGATTTGGTACAGCGATGGATAGCGAGATGCGTTCATTTGTTGTTTTCACCAAGTTGGGTGTTTAGGGAGCCGCGATCGGCGGTGAAAACCCTACCGTAAATCTAGGTAATGATAGCCGTCTGGTTCGGACCAACCCAGCAAGCGTCCATCGCGCGAAAAGGCAGGCTTAGAACAACATTCTTTACGATCTAGGGTGAGCACGATTACGCCCGTTGCAGC
>JANMHA010000279.1:0-47321 GCA_031374925.1 Pirellula sp.
ACGCATTGTTTCTTGTTTCCGTTCTTGCCATCCTTTCAGAATTTCTCGTCTTGCATTGTCTTTCAAAATTATTCCGCCTGAAGGTTGCGTCTCAAAATCGGCCAATCCAATCTGCTTGCGGTTGATTAGCGTGACTACAAACCTGTCCACAAGGACAGGGCGAAACTCCTCCATCAGATCCAACGCTAGGCTCGGTCGCCCAGGACGATCCCGATGCAAAAATCCAACTTGCGAATCCAGTCCGGTTGACTCACAAGCGCTTCTCACATCGTGACTGAGCATGACGTACAAGAAAGAAAGCAGAGCGTTCACTGGGTCCTGCGGGGGGCGTCGACTTCTTCCCGACAATTGAAGCGTATTGTCATCTACGAGCATCGCATTGAATGCCGAAAAATAGGTGCTTGCCGCCTCTCCCTCCATCCCTCTCAATGCATCCATATTCGATACGGTATTTGCTTGTTGCAAACTTGATTTCAGACGCTGTGCAGCGTCCCTAAGTATCTCTTCTTTGCTTGGATCTTTTGTGTCACGTGCGCTGCGAAGCAACGTTGTCCTACAGTTGGCAATCTTTGCCAAGACAATCGAACGAGCGATCGCTAATGAAGATTCTTGAGAATCACTCATTCGATACTGCTGACGACGAAGTAGTACATTGCCAGAAGTAAATCCAAGCACGCGAGCTTGAAGCTTTCCGTACGTCGACATAAATGAGATACTAACACCCGCTTCAGCACAGGCAGCCATGAGGGACGGACTCGCACCAACTCTTCCAAAACAAACAATCCCGTCTAAGTTATGTAGCGGCAGCCGCAATCGAACTTTTTTCTCAATGCGAACCGCGATCGCCGCGCCATCTTTAGCTAAGTAGGCACCTTGTGTGGATACGTATAGAGTATTGAGATGTTGTTTCATGGCAGTTCGTCGATTTGACTAGCAATTTGTTTTTGGATCCAGGAACTGGCTTTTTCTTTGGCTTGTGATTGACCGGGCATGCATGTCTCCATCAAGGAGCACCTTTTGCAACGACGATCATTTACTGGCTGCGGAAGTTGCGTAGCGTTCAGAAGTTGATGGAGCTCAAGACATAGTTGCTCAGTCTTAGTGCGAAGAGCTGCGTCAAATTCGACATCTAGACGTCTACGCTTTTCCCCATAAAAAATCTGTCCGGTTGGAATCTCGACTGAGAGCATTTCTTCGAGGCACAGCGACTGCGCACACAATTGTACGCGGTCGCAGTCTCCCCAAATTCGATTTGTCTTTGGTTTTCCCCGTTTGTATTCAATCGGTATTATCGACCAACCAACAAATCGTTCCGGCGACGTATTCTTAAGTAAGGCAGCGAGAGATGCTGCAGGGCGTACAGGATTTGCAGACTCGATCGGTGGCTTAAACTCAACTACATCAGTCAGTCCCACCAGCCCCAATCGTCGAGATACCAAGCTCAGGCTTCGAGCAATTCGCACTCCTTGATGCGATTGATCGCGGGACGTGTTCGTTTTCCTGTGCAGCAATTGCCCTTCAGCCGTTAACGAATTTTCGCACCAAACACGTTCTACGTGAATCAAGGCACATTGCCTCGAACAAAAAACGAGATGCTGTAACGCAGAGATCGGAACAAGTTGCTCATCCGTGTACATATGTCTATCCAAACCGAATATTCCCAGGATTGACGTCCGCAATGTAGATTTTGTGTCTCCGAAACTCAGCGAGAATCGATTCCACTTTTGGCCAGTTATCCTCGAATGCGTCCGCCTTCATAGCTCTCCAATCCGCCCAGACTTCGGCAGAATAATCTGGCGGGTAGTCCAATTATGCACCACCAAAATCAAGACAAAATGGCGCGCTGACAATGGTCATGCAGATCGCGAGGAAATCGTCATCAAACGAAAGCAGCTGAGGGACCATATGGCCGCAAACGGAATCGATTTTTAGATTATAGATCGCGAAGACGCAAGTACACGTCTCTTTCTCGAACGTATGCCTGATCGCGTTCGTGAAATTTGACAGCAAATCGCGTGTTCTGGGATAGTTTAAGAAAGACAAAAACGCTACCCTGAGTACCAACGCCTAAGAAGGACTTGATCGTCGCATTATTCGCGATCTGGTATTCCTCAACCCGACGTTCGATTTGTGGAGCAAACATGATTGCAAAAGCCAACGGCACTTTTTCCGCAGATGTAAAACTGCATTTGTACGTGGCCGACGAAAAAATCGAAGTTGGCCAACTCGGTCCCGATTTTGCGATCTTTCGCGAACCCAAAACGATTCATGCAAGCCACGGTGAGTTGGAAACAGTCATCGATGGCAAGTCTTCACGATGGAAGATTCGATTCACTGGCCCACATGCCAGCGAATCGCAAAAATTCACCTTCGAAGCGGTGAAACCAAACGAGATCGACTAAAAAGCTTCGATGATTTCGATCCCTTCCGGTAGATCCTGCCGATCGATCGAGATCGATGCTGCGTAGTCTTCGTAACTTCGTGGCGGTCTTTCACCCGAAGAACAACCAACTTTGACGCGTTCTAGCAATCGATGAGCAGGCGCATTTCCAAGCGCGTCCTTGTGTTTAAATACAACCAATTTTCTCGATGACATTTGTCCACGCGCGGCTGATCGATCTGTATCGAACATGTTTTCAAGGGCGTTCCAGAACAGCAGCAAGTCGTCTTCGGAAAAGGTCGTTTGAGCAGCAAGATGAGGATTGAAAAATCCATGACAACGATAGAGGGCGTACGGAACCGTAAACTTGCGCCCCATCGTGCGATTCCCTCCTTCCTGTGAATCAGATTCCGCTTTCGTCGCGACCGCACAACGCGTAATCGCATGCTCAGCCGAAACGATTGGATCAATACTTCGTGAGAACGAAAACTGGATTGGTCCTCGAACTTGACCGCAGTTAATACCTGTACTCATCACTGCGCCAAAAGCGCGAACGTCGTAAAAGTTCTTGCACATCCATTCGACAAGTTGCTTGGCTTTTTCCTTGTCTTTTGGCAAGTTTTTTTTGGTCTTGTCGTCGGCCTTTGGCTCAATAGCTAACCACGCGCGATTGTGCTGGTCATTGAGAATTGCACGTTCTTTGACGTAGATTTCATACGGAGGTTTCTCGCCGTGTGTCAAGCCAACATAGTTTCTGATCTTACGCTTGAGGCAAACGTCAGTCACCAATCCCTGGCCAGTTTCGGCGTCGACGCGAGGCAAATTGCCCGCATCTGGATCACCGTTTGGGTTTCCATCTTGGACATCAAAAAGGTAAACAAAATCGTAGCGATTCATGGTTTTCAGGCTTTCTAGATTTCGTGTAGGTCAAGAACAATGGATGTTGAGCTGGAGACGCGATGTGCGATTTAAGACGCCGCGTCTACTGCAACTGGATCTTTCTCTTTCTTTGTGAAGAAGTCCTGTCGCTGGTGATAGTAACCGATTGCAAACAATCCCTGTTCTTTCATGTTGAGATGACTTGGGAATGAATCGATTCGGTCGAAAACTTCTTGGGTCCTTTTCTCGGCGCTGACTTGGAATGCTTTGGAAGAGAGCTTACCGACGTGATGTTGATTCAATCGAATCAACCGAGGGAAAACCATTGCAGGCGTTGCCGACGCAGCACTGAAGAAGCGGTCTTTGATCGTTGCATTTAGAGAACCGCCAGATGAGTCCTCTTGCGTCTTTTCAAGTATCGCAAATAGCCTCCCAAGTTGGTAAGCGATTTCGGGTCGGTCTTTATTGAGTGACATTTCTAGGCACCTTGATAATACGGAACTACGGGGGTTAATTCGGAACGAGCGATTCAAACAGGCTTTTATCGCGGCTGCTCGAATGGTAGGAATGTCTGAATCAGCTTTGATTCGTCGCATCAAACATTGAAACAACACGGTTGGATAATCGATCCCTTCAAAAATAGAACGCATGATGGCTCCGGAGAGATTCGGCGGGATGTCCTTTGATTCGCGCGCTGTTTCGCCCAAGATCTGCCACAAGGCTGGATACTCTGGGGCATTGGGAGGTTTCGCAATTGCCAAGTCCTGAAAATGAAGACCGATGTTTCGAACGATCTGCTCGATCGTACCTCGCCACCAGAATCGAATTGAGATGCGCGCAGCGTTGGGCGAGAGACCCAACACATAAAAGTCGTTTTGACGATCTCCCAATTCAGTCGGGAATTCGCCCTTGCTAATTTTGCTAAGAGTTTTGAGAAGTTTTGCTTTCAGTTCCTCGTCCTCCACTGAGCCAGGATCAAGTAGTCCAATGAAAGAGTTCTCGATCGGCGCCGATTCTGCTGTCCAGAAAACGGTTGTCGCATCACCAATCTGAAGACGTCTTCCTCCTCCGCGATCAAGGAGTTTATTGAGAGCCACCGCATACCGAAACGAAGCTTCTTGACTGACTGGGGCGACAAAACTTTGTTTGCGACCGTAGGACTCCGCCGCATCGAAATTGAAACTCACAAGCAGAGCGCCTGCGGATTGCGCACCATTGACACCTTGAATTTTAGGCTCATGAATCCTAGCTATCGCCGCACGCTTCCCTGAAATCAAGCACTGCATTTCTCTATCGGCGTCAGCCGATTTGCCGTCAGGCAATTCCTCTTGCTCGACAAGTTTCGAACTCCACCAATCGCTTACACGCTTTGATTCATGTACGTAGTGACTTTCACTGACTATTCGGAATAAACCGAATCCCGTAGATAACTCTTTTAGCACGGGATATCCCTTGGCTCGCTCCGGATCCCAAGCGGACATGAATTGGCAGACTGCTTCAAACTCTGGGTCGTTAATTTCGCTCTTCAATGCCAAATGGAAATCTCGGGACGCATCAAAGGTTTGTCGCGTTCTTTCTGGCTTATCGTCATCGACTTTGAATCCAAGCAAATAAGCCATGTTGTCCCAAAGCGTGCACGGGTTTATCCCTTGTCCTGGTGGTTTACCTCCCCCAAGTACCTGCATCTTTTTCGCCACTGGTTTCTTTCCAGTCGCATCACGCTCATCGGTGATGTCGACCAACTCTCCATTCGCCTTCAGCACAATGCAAAACGTAATATTCTGTCGACTATATCCCGGCATAACCAATGACTCGTCACCGGACGATGCCAACCGCTGATAGTACGAATCCAAAAATTGCAAGATCATGATTTCGATCCATTTGAATGAAGCGAGGGAACATTGATCACGCCATCGCTCATCATGGCTCGAAAGAAAATCGGCTTCATGTCGTCTTTGAAATCGATGTCGTTCAACATCCATCCGAAATCTGTTGCTCCCTCCAACTTCGACCTTGGAATGCCATCCGTTACCAACTCGACGCTTGCAGGAAACTCTCGACAGCCAAGATATGGGTGATGAAAGTACTGACCCTTTGCGGCCCGTCTTTTAAACATTTCGGAGTGCTTTTGCAGATTTCCATTACCACTTTGAATCTCGAAATGCGCCTCCACAAAGTAAGCGACATCGCGCAAAACCATGGATGCTCGTTGTTGGCGTTCCGCCTCGATGTAAAGCGCGAGGCTGCCTCCATTTTTCATTACGGACGACACGGAACCCGATGGAATCTTGGAGGCAACCTCGTTTCGACGGATGTTCGAAAAACGAATTGGCTCAAGCACGTGAATACGGTCGACATGCCAAGTAATTTCGGGCTTCCAGTAGATAGCCTCAAATATTCCTCGCGCCGCAGACGGTGTCATCACATCATAGCTGACCCGTTCGATTTTCATTTCCGGGCGAGTGAAACAAGCGAATTCACCCCAAATACGTAAAGCAAAACACTGAATTTTCTCGGGCATGTCAATTATTCCTTTAAGGTGGCGATTGCTTCGTGAAAGTGTAACGTATTTCAGCCATGCGTGTTGATTAAGTCAACTCGCATGCCTAAACGACAAGAGACCCTGGATCGATATAACCTATTTTTTTTACGTCGAAGCCAACATGCTCGTCGTACAAACTAGGATTGAGCAAAAGTATGTATTGGCCGTCGTATGCGTACTCGAAATCGCGTCCGATGGCAGGCAGAACGAGATTCTCAAACAACGAAATGCTGTATCGATCCACTTCTTCGCGTTCCATTCGAGTAAGGGGCCGAGCAATCGGGTCAGCATGTCGAACTCGTTCCAAAAGTCGTTTGCCAGTTTTGCCGTATGGTACCAATACTCTAAGCGAAGCATCGCGAATGATCTGATAGGCCTTGGCGATGTCTGCGAACTCGATGTGTCCTTTCCTCGCGTCAACATGCATTTCCATAATTTTGCGAGAATCCCACAAGGACTTATTCCGCCAATAGTGCATGCGAAAGTACGCTTCGATCGCTTCAGGAGCAATCAAATCATCCGAATACTGCTCAAGTAGACCCTGCGTAGTTTCCGCCGTACTTCGCAAGATGCCAGGAGGTGGAGGTTGTGGTAGCCTAAAAACCCGGACCTCGCCTGAAGCAAGTTTCCCTTCACGATTGCATCTCCCTGCTGCTTGAGCGATTGAATCAAGCCCAGCTATGGCGCGATAGACAATCGGGAAATCAACATCAACACCGGCTTCAATTAACTGGGTGCTTACGACTCGACAGGTTTCGTTGGAGTCGAGCCGTCTACGAATTTCACGAAACACTTGGCTGCGATGTTTGGGGCACATGAATGTGCTAAGGAGGAACAACCCTTCGCCGCCGACACTCGCATGCAGCAACTTGTAGGTCTCTGTTGCATTTGGGCGAGTGTTTTGAATACACAGAAAACGATTTTGACGAGACAGATCCGACGCCAAGGACTCGATCGTCACATCGCCGATGTAGATAACTTTCACACGTCGCATGCGGCCGTAGAGATCCATTGCTTCGGGAACAATCTCCTGAGGTCGCTTCAAACCAATTGGGAATTCATCCCGGTAAGACAACGAAGGTTGCGTAGCTGTGCATAAGACTACAGTACAGCCATAATGCTTTACAAGTTCGCGGATTGCGAGTAATGTTGGTTGCAAGAGTTCGATGGGAAGCGTTTGCGCCTCATCTAAAACAATTACGCTATTGGCTAGGTTATGGATCTTACGGCATCGACTAGTCCGGTTCGAAAATAGCGACTCGAACAATTGAACATTCGTTGTAACCACGATCGGAGAATCAAAATTCTGCGACGCAAGTCTTGAGAGGTCGGTTTCGTTTGTCGGCTCTACGTTGCTATGGCATTCCAAGACAACGTCTTCCGACAGGCTGCGAAAAATCTTTTTGTAAACTCCGGCCGTTTGCTCGATGATACTGGTGAATGGTATTGCAAAGATGACTCGATCGAAATGATGATTGGGATTAGCAACCATATGATGTAACGCAAAACTCAAACTTGCTATTGTCTTGCCTCCACCAGTCGGAACGGTTAGTGAAAACAGTCCTGGCGTCTGAGTTGCGGCTAAATTGCAAGCCGACAGTATCTCTTGGCGGATGCTGTGGATCGGTCCAGAGCGTCCAATGGAAAGACGCTGGATTTCTTCGTCTAGGCATTTCAGCAATGTGGCAGAGGTTGGTTTGTAGCTCGGACGCTGCTTAGTTTCGTCAGGACTCATGAAACTTTCGGTTGCGAGAAAATCTGCATCCACAAGTGTAGAGAAAAGCATTCGCACAAAAAACGCCCACGAGAACGATGCTACTTTCGTATTCCAAGATGTATCTTCGCCGCGATGAACTTTGGTCCAATGGTCTATAAAAGTTTGGTTCAAGGAAGGTCTAAACGCCAAATTGGGAGCAGGCAAAAGATCTGCAGGGGCCGATGAGAAATCACTTATCGCTTTTGACAATCTTTCCAAGAGTGGCGAAGGAGGCCCAACGGAAATTGCATTCGCAAGTCCCGCGTGGTGACCTGCGATACAGAATGCTAACGCTTTTCCAATATGCGGTTTTGTTGCAAACACTTTTTCTGCGTGGACAGCTCCAGCAGTAGAGTGGTCAACACGACCGATTGTTTCCGATTTGTGAACATCGGCGTTGTTGGATTTTGCGAGGTAGTCCTGAAATTCCAACGAGTATTTACCGAGGTCATGCCATAAGCCAAGAGTCTTCCCCCAGTCCCCTGCTTCGAATTTATGCGCAAACTGTTGCGCTCGTTCTGCCACGCCACGTAGGTGTTTGTGAAGCGGTTCCCATTCCGATTGATCGGTACCTTTTGTGTGCGCGAAATGATTAATCAAGTTGCTATTTCCCTGCAAGTGCCGCGATGTCTTTTCGAGTAATCCGCATGAATTGAAGTATACGGTTAGCCGTGACGATACTGGTCATAGTGGCAATAAATGTTGTAGGAGCAACTCGTCGAAGCGAAAACTTTGGTGCTGAATCGCGTATCAACCTAGTGCATGGGGTATGCATGGGGTATCGCAAAACAAACGCGGCAGCGCGAGCCAAGCTGAATCCGAATCCGAATCGTTTTCGCACCATATAGGATAGCAAGGACTTTTGTGCGATGGTGCTGTCGAGCATTTAGCTGTTCCCTAGTTGGTTGATTCAGCAGTCAAACAGCTAAATCCAGAGGCAAAATGCGTCATATAGAGTGAAGGCTATAGCGCTCAGTAAAATTGAGCCGGATGGGCTCCGTTAAATTGAGCCATTTTATTGAGGCTTTGTAATGGAATTTGGTCCTCTAATCAGAGGGCTAATTGCTGTATGAAAGATGAGCTACTACTAGGGCGTCGTTCCAATCATGGGCTGGTGGTTGCAAGCGCTTGACGGATGGATATGCGGAGAAGCGAAAAGGAGGAGCCAAAAGCGGACCAAAGGAGGAGCCAAAAAGGGACGGAGCCAAAAAGGGACGAAAAGGGACGCAGCTCAATTCGCGTCGATTGAGTTTTTTCACTGGCTTGCCATCGCGCCGAACAGGCGGCGACATGAACGCTTCCAACGAATAGACAACAACGGTCGCCACCGCACGTCAGCTACCATGATCGAAGTTGCCCGCTTCAAAACCCCTTCATGGCCGCTGGTCTGTTAGACCAAAACAATGAGATGCGTCCCCTTATTGCCGGCCCCTGGCGGGGCCAAAAAGAAAGGCTATGCTGGAGCGAATGTTGGAGTGACCGGTGATCTTGGACTGGAGTTACTGACTATTTATGGAGGCCCAGGTTCGCAGTTGTTTCTTTACTTTGGTATCAGTGCTGGGGCTAGCTCTGGGATTGAGGCGAGTACTTCAAAAACTTCAAGCAATAGTTCGGGCTTAACTTCGCCCACCGGTAGTCTTCGCTCGGCAGTATCCGACGTTTTTGAAGCCCAGGAAAGTCCCGGCGACTATGCCGGCCATTACGTGACCTTTTCAGGCGGGTATGTCTTTAAACTATCCGTTGCTCAAAAATCTGGTGCCGTGTCAGGTGGATTCAGTTTTGGACATATCTCCTCTATTGGATTTAGTCCCGGTAAGAATTCTCGGGGTACGTACACGCATACACGAACCGTGTTTGGTGCAGGTGCAAACGTGATGGGTGGAGGATCGGGGATTGCAGTTTCTGCAACAGTTAGCGGCGGTATTTCCTATGCATACTATTTCCCTGTAGGGGAACCCTTTTAGACCTTTACTTACAGCGCATTGCCTTAACAAAATGGATACCGAACGATATTGGTTGCCTCAATGCCACTTGGCTTTAAATGCCCCTGAGTTCATCTCGACTCCGCGTTTCGATCGAGGCGACTGAATAGATCGGCTGTGTCAATTTGCCAGCCAGGCAAGACATTGCAGCCATCCAGTTGTTGCCCTTCGGTAAACACACTCGCATCCTGTGGTGCGCGAAACACCGTGACAGTTCGCGATCGGTGATCTACCATCCACAACAACTCCACACCCGCATGAAAGTACTCGCGTCGTTTGCGAGACATCTCTCCATAGGTGTTGCCCACTCTAAGCACTTCGATCACAAAATTCGGAACGAGATCGGGGACAGGTTCTTTAGGAATCTGACCGCCAGGCATTCGATCCCACGCGACGAACGCTACGTCAGGGCCACGAACGGTATCTCCAAAGAGACGCGTCATGCCGTCTGGACCGGTTGCAACACCGATTCGATGCTGGTCTAAGTAGTTGTTCAACCATTGCAAAAGAACGCCAGCTAATAGGGATTCCTGCCATCCCATCGCTTTCTCCACCAAAGTACCATCGACCAATTCGTAAAGTCGTCGTTCGGTGTTACGTAGCCTGACGACATCCTCAACGGATGCAGACCCAGGAGTGGGTTCGCTTCGAACGCGGGACGTCGGGATGTTGCCAAGGTCAGACAGTCGTTCTTCCCAAGTGGTAGCTTTCGCAATGCTCATAGTTCATCTCAGTAGTTGCAATGGCTGTGAATTTATTGTTGTCGCCTTTTGCTCCACAAAAGTGTGTTTACGCGGCGAACTTTCGCGGAGCGAAAGGCGACAAACTTCTGCACTTTGCGAATAAACTCACAGCCTATCCGTGCCGTTTTGTGTAGGGTGGCGACGGCACGGAGTGCCGTGCTACTCTGGGCGAACCGTCGTTCATTTTTGCACAAGTAACTTAGCCAAGGACGCGGCGAGTGACTGGAGGGCCGCGTCATTGGGCAAGGTCAATCGCAATTGAATTCGCCCTTGCTCGTCTCGATCCACACATTGCGAAAGCCCTTGCGAAATCTGGTCAACCGTCTCACTTGGCGGCGGTGTTCCGTTGTCGAGCAATTGCGAGACGAGTTGAATGGCTGCGCCGAGCAACTCGCCGCTTGCCGATGCGACTCGTTCACGACGCTCCGCTAGTTGCTCCGTTTGATGCGCCACTTGAATTTGTCGAGATTGATCGATAGGTGCCGTTGGTTTCTCACCAAGTAGTTTCTCTAAGCGACGCTTCAACTCCTCCATACCACTTTCCAGCTTGACCTCGCTCACATCGCTCTCTACGTCGAGGGCAGCCATGGCCAAGTCGTGTTTGCTGGCCAAGGTCGCAAGCATGCGTTCCTCGATGGTATCCTCGGTGATCAGCAAGAAGACTTGAACTGGATTCTTTTGCCCCATGCGATGCGCTCGAGCGATGCGTTGCTCCAAGACGGCCGGGTTCCAGGGCAAATCGACATTGATGACGGTGTTGGCGGATTGCAGATTCAAGCCAGTTGCACCCGCGTTGGACATGATAATAGCACGGCAAGTGGGATCATTCTGAAACGTATGCACGATCTGTTGGCGTTGCTTTTGTGGAACTTGGCCGTCCAAACGCACAAAGGGCAGTTTGTGCTTCTTAAAAAGCGGCTCAATCAACGTTAGCATCGTGGTCCATTCGCTGAACAACACAATCTTGCGAAATTCCTCATCCGCCAACTGCTCTAGCAATTCATCCAGTGTTTCGAGTTTGCTGGAGTAACCCGGCGGTTGCTTGTCGACCAAAAACGTGCTATCGCAGGCCATACGAGCCATCAACAAATGCTTTTGCAATCGGAGCAAGTCCATCTCCGTGATGTAGGCTTTGGATGCAATCTGAGCTGCCCTAGCGACATGATCGTCGCTAAGTGTCTTTTGCTCGTCGGTAGGACGAATGCGAACAATTTCCGTTGTCCTTTCAGGCAATTGTTGCATGACCGTTTGCCTAGTCCGTCGCAGAAGAATCGGTTTCAACATCTCTCGCAGTTGATCCAGATTCTTGTAACCCGAGATCTTTCCGTCTTCGTTGACAACCCGATGCCGATGAAAAAATCGATACGCGGGGCCCAACCGTTGGTTGTCCACAAACCGAACGACAGTGAAGAGTTCCTCGAGTCTATTTTCCAATGGGGTTCCAGACAGCACCAAAGCAAACTTCGAACGCAGTTTCTGAAAGACACGGGTGGTTTTCGATTCCCAGTTTTTAATGCGCTGCCCTTCGTCCAAGATGATGAAGTCCCATTCGATCTGACTGACGATCGCTTCGTCTCGCATGATTTGTTCGTAGTTTGCGATCTTGAAAAAGCCGTCATCCGAATACTGCTCGGCCCGTTCGCTTGCCGACCCCAAAATGATGCGATGAGAGCGATTGCAGAACCTAGCGATCTCAGAAGCCCACTGGCTTTTGAGACTTGCGGGGGTGACTACCAAGACATTCTTGATATCGGTAAATTTGGCGAGCAATTCGGCCGTTCCAATTCCTTGGATGGTTTTCCCCAACCCCATGTCGTCAGCCAAAATGGCTCGCCCTGCACCGACAGCAAACGCGATCCCATCGAGTTGATAGGGTAGCAGTTCAACCTTGAGCAGTTCCTTTCGATAGGGATGTTTCTTTGGATCTAAACGAATCTCGCTCGATTTGGCTTGAAGCTTTTTCTGCAGTAGCTGATTTTCCATAAATGATTCAGCGTCCGGATAAATCGTTACTTCAGTTCCTGCTCGTTCCAGTTCGCGAAGAACCTTGACGACTTTGGATACATCCGTCGCAGTCTTGTCAATGAAGCCCTTGAGAAGCTTGGCGGACTCGGGCTCCAAAGAGTTCGGCACGTTAAACCGCAATCCGATTTCAGGATCGGTCGAATCACCGTAATGCATTCGAAGGGATAGATTCTTGCGTTCGTACGGTTTGGCCAAGGCGACTTTGCTAAACCGTTTCTCGATTTTGGACTTTGCAAAGAGAATGTGTTTGCAAGTTCCTAGTTGGTTGGTACGGAAGTCGGGGCAGGAACAATAGGAGCGTCCTGGCTCCAAACCTCGCATCGAAATGCGATAGGTGTTCCCGGTTTCTTGACTTGTGACGGTATAGTCGGCCCATGGTGTCGAAGCGTCCGTCGATTTCAAAAGCATCCGGTCGGATTGAGAACGCTGTTGACGTTCGGATATGGCCCGCGCGATCAACTCCTTGGGCGATAGATTTTCGATAGGTTCATGTGGATCAGGAACTTCGGATAGCCCAAGAATGAGTTTCGATTCCAGGACCATGTGCAGCGTAGAAGCGATGTGATGGCAATCGGTTTTGCAAACATCGCAGTGGAGATGAAGACCATTCGGTTTGCTAGTCATTTCGACGATGGTGACTTGTGCGACCCTCGATGGAAGTTCCGAGTCCGGAATGGCTGCGAACAAAGAATCGCCAGTGAGCCGAACCGCTTTGGGAACGTCGATTTCGATTTTGCCGGCCTGACGCAGCCGCTTAGCCCCTTGTTCGCCGAGCAGTCGTTCTGCGGCCCGAATGGTCAGTTGTCCTAACCTATCGCGAATGGTCAATCGTTTGGTAACCCGATGCGGGTTTCGCTTGGTTTTCGTGGCGGGTTTAGCGGGAGCAGCAGTAACGCCTTGTTTGGAAAGTCTGGAAGATACCGTCACCATGGTTTGCTATTCCTTGCAAAACGAGTCGATAAAGAAAGTACATCGCACGTATCTTAGCATCGCTGGAACCGACTGGAAACACCGCGACCATCCGCAGTCCGAATGATGAGCTCGCTTCTCGTTCTATGCCGCGTCCTGATGATGACGCTGAATACGCGTCACGTGTAGCAGGTACAAGTGTTCCGTTGTTTCGCCTCCGTCAGTTGTCACATACAACCAGTGCTTTGTTAGCCAAGCCATTTCCGGGTGTTTGATGGTCACGTGGGTTCCATCGCTCATCACAACCGTAAATGGAATAAACGGCTTGGTGTTCATCATCTTCTTGAGTTCGGCTTGCATAATCACACTCCCTTTAGGCTTTGTGGCCTCCTACTATAGGTCTTAAATCGGTGGTCTGCGACGACTAATCTATTGTAGGCTACGCGGGAATTCATGGGTATGTTTTTTGTTTTTTAGTCGCCATCCTCTTAGTCGATAGGCGTAAAAGCCAAAAAACGTTGCTACGAACGGCGTGTACGAAGTTATTCTACCTGGTGCCAATGTTGCAAGGGAAATCGCCACGATAAACATAACGGTCAATCGTAGCTTCCATGAACGCCGACTGAAGGCGACCCACATTGCGAACAAGCTCACACTGGCCGTCCAGCCAGATAAAATGACCGGTAAAATCCAGTCACGCGCGCCCATTCGGTTCCAACTCAATGCCGGTATCCATCTGAGAATGGAAAACAAAAATGCAAAGACGATCGTCAGCAAGAACAGGTCTCGAAGTGCAAACGCTGCCGATTCTTTTTTCGAAACGCTGTTCATCGCTCGTTCCGGATTTCTGTCCGTCTCAAGGAGAAAACGAAACCATCGCAACGGCATCATCGCCAGCAAAAAAATGAACATCAACAAGAAAAGTCCGCTGATGAATAACGGCAACGTCTTGTCATCCGACTCCAGCGGCAACAGGTGCATGATTCCCGTCGTTGTTCCGGCGAGCAGGAGCAACGGTTGCAATCGAAGCGACCATCGTGTTTCCCCAAAAATCAACCAAGTGATGGCCAATTGAGTCCAGCTCCCGAAAATGCCTACACAGACCATGTAGTCTGAATAGTAAAGTGTGGTGTAGAAAGCTACCACCAGCCCTGAACACACAGCGAGATCCAGCCAGCCATGTGGATGGTATTTTGCAGACACCAAAAGCCATGCAAGACACCAGGCTCCGTAGGTTAGTATGACGCACTGCAGACAACACTCTGGCCAAAAGAACGGATCGAAATTGCGAACCAACTGGCCCGAGGCCAAATCATAAAGAAACAGGCGATGATCCTGCGTGGTCAACACAAGTCGGTTTGTTCCATCCACGCCTTAGTTTCCGTTGTGTTTATTCGGAGAGTTCGGAGCATGGGTTTGAAGCCACGTACGGAAGTTGCGCCAGATTCGAGATCCGTACAGTAGAATTGGTTGAATCGCATAGAAAAGTTACTGTAGCCAATAACGAAGTGTCGTTGATCGTCGATGGTTGGCCAGCTTGAAACGAATTTTGGTCGTGCGTTCTTGGTTCCCCAAATCGCGAGAGCGCCAATTGGAAACAAGAGGCAGACCATTACGACATAGAACAAGATGGATCGATTCATTGGCATACGCATTTCAAACTCGTCTTTCCGTGGTCGAAACCTTGATGACGAGCACCATCATAGCTTCCTTTTTTCTATGCTTGAAACCAAAATGACAACCGATTGACTAGAAAACTCATGCGTTCGCCAAGAGATACTCGAAGCGCTGCGGGAACCAGTGGATTCCGACGAACCAATTTTCGCTTGGCCGCAGAATCCTCGATGAACCGGAGTTTTAAGTGATAAGCTGTTTTCCCACTCCAGTGCTTAATCGCTCGCCGGTCAAGCACGCTTGTAGGCTGGGAACAGCACAAGCCCCGCATCGACTGTGCTTCTGATATGATTGACGAGCCGTTTCGAGCAGTTCGCATAACAGGACAGAACAAGCAATAACAGAGGCGAAATGATGATCCATTTTCCAAACCGGTTTGACAACGCATGGTTCTTTTTTCTATGCCTCACCTTCTCTTCGTCTCTGCATGCCCAGCAAGAGACGCTGTCTCCGGTTACGTTCGACTTATTGGTTGTCGATGCGGCTAACGACAAACCATTGCCCAAGGTAACGATTGAAGTCAACAACAACGGAAAGTCCCAAACGCTACGCACCGACATCAATGGCCATGTGACAGTCCCTCCAGCCGAGTCCGCTGGTGGTTACTTCGGTCTTTTTGTCGAACTTGAAGGCTATGTAAAAAAGCTTCTTGAATGGCGGAAGCCTCGCGACAGCTCGGAACCCAAGACCTATACTTTGAAACTGGAAGAGGCAACTTCGATTCGTGGCAAGGTGACTGATGATGCAGGTGCGCCAATTTCAGACGCCACGATTGTGGTCACCATTCCAAATGCGGAACCGCCTGCCCGCAATGGAATCGATCGGAACTATGTCTCCTACGAGTCCATCAAGTCGGACAGCGAGGGGAATTGGGTTTTCAAGGGTGCTCCAAAGGAGTTTGAAACAGTCCAACTTGGGGTTTGGTCCTATCGATATGTCAGTGGCGAGTTCTTTCAGTTTCAGACATTCAAATCGAAAGAAGCGCGTGATGGATTGATCACGTTGACCTTGCCAAGAGGAGTCGCGATTGAAGGTGTCGTCCTGGACAAGGACGAAAAACCATTGAAGGGGGCTCGAGTGATGTATGGTGGACAGATGGCGAGCAACAAGATGGACCCTCAATTGACTGATGAAAAGGGGCGTTTCTTTTATGCTGCGAAGGAAGGTGAAGCGGTGACTCTTACCGTCACCGCTTCGGGGCACTCACCTGAATTAGCGACGTTCAAGATGGATGATCAAACCCATGAATTGACGGTCTATATGGCGGAATCCCAACCGATGTTTGGACGCATCGTCGGTCCAAACGATGAGCCCATCCCGTTTGCATGGGTCTTCCCCGACACATGGCGAGGGAGTCGTTCTTTGGAGACGCGCATTCAAGCCGACAAAGAGGGTAAATTCATGTGGAAGGACGCCCCTTATGACGAAGTTAAATGCGATATCGATGGAACCAGCGAAGGCTATGTCCGCGAAACACGAAACCTGGTTGCCAGTGATAAAGAGATTGTGATTAGACTCAGAAAAGCCCTTCGAGTTTCCGGGACCGTGGTCGATCGAGAGACAGGAAAAGCCATCGATCAGTTCGAGGTGATCCGTGGTGTCATGTGGGATGCACGAACCGTTCAATGGGAGCGAAATCGCAATCCGAAACCTTCGACCGCAGGAAAGTTCAGCTACACCGAAGGATGGGCTCGTCCCGGTTACGGAGTCCGAATTGAAGCGCTGGGCTACTTGCCTGAAGAACGCTCAGGCTTCAAACTCGACGACGAAGAAGTCACTTTTGACTTCGAGTTGACGCCAGCAGAGAATATCACATTCATTGTTACCGATCAGAGTGGTTCACCTGTCTCAAAGGCCAATGCCTACCTTGCTATTGAGGGACTGTCTCTATCCATCGATAACGGAGTTGTTCGAAAGGGGAGGGCTATTGAAGCTCTCTCAAGTGCGAATGGTATTATCGAGTTTCCGCCACAGGACCGAAACTTCACAATCGTCATTCTTTGCGATGCTGGCTATGCAGAATTCGACCAAAGTCGCATCGAGGAGGATTCCACCAAAGTGCAGCTACTTGGCTGGGGTAGATTGAGTGGAACACTCCTGTTGAATGGCAAGCCAGCAGCAAACGAAAAAATCAGTATCTGGCCGAAGTCAAATGAGCAGGTCCGAGGAATGCCAAGGGTGCGTCGATCGATCGAACTGACGACCGATGCCAAAGGAGAGTTCTCGTTCGGCCGAATTCCCGAAGGGGAGATAGCGGTTTCTCGTCGGACGGACACCCCTTTTGGAAATGGGGCGTTTCAGTCGAACAATACTTTAACGGAGAAAGTTGAAATCGTTGCCGGGAAAACGACAACCGTGACGTTGAAAGGGGAAGTACAGGAGTAATGGCTGCATTGCTCTAGCTCCGCAACCGTCGCCTTCGGCTCGGGGTTAAACGATTACTACTACTTCCTCCTTGCTGCTGTCCCAGTCCATTTGCACACTTGAGTTTAGCGCAGGTAACGATTCGACTATCCATCGGGCCAGTTTGGCCATGACTAGGTTTTCAATCGTCCGCTGCAATGGCCTAGCGCCTAACGTCGATGAAAACCCAATCGTAGCAATATGTTGCACCAGAGTATCGGAAAAACTCAGCCTCAACCCAAGTCGTTTAATCCCTTCTCGCTGACGAACTTCATTCAGTTCTTTGCGAGTCATCGCATAAATGCTTTCAGGTAGTAATGGAAAGAATGGCACAATGGCGTCCAAGCGATTGATAAACTCAGGGCGCAATGCCTTCCTAACAGACGAAGCATAGTCGACCGAGCTCGCCCCGTGAAATCCCGACAAACTCTGCTGCGTTGATCCCAGATTGCTCGTCATCAACACTACCGACGAACGAAAGTTGGTCAGATTGCCGTAACGATCCGTCAAGCGTCCTTCGTCGAGCAGGCTAAGTAAAATGTCGAATACCTCGGGCGATGCTTTTTCGATTTCATCGAATAAGAGCACTTGAAGTGGTTGAGTGCGGATCTGTTGGATCCACTTTGCAGGTTCGCCATTCGCGTCGTTCAGAAAGCGTTGCCCCGCCGCTCCTGACTGGTACTCGCTCATATCGAGTCGGACCAATCGTGTTTTCTGACCATCCGCTCCGAACAAGTATTTGGCTAGCGATTTGGCCAACTGTGTTTTACCTACCCCCGTTGGTCCGCAAAACAACAAGCACCCGAACGGTCTAGCAACGTCGTTCATCGAAGACTTCAAACGCATCACAACGGTTGCAGCTCCATGACAAGCTTCGGCCTGGCCAATGACTTCCTCGGACAGTGCGCTGACAACGGTATCTCGCTCGAGTAATTCTTGATCTCGCAATAACGATTGCGGCAGACCAGTCCAGTGTGAGAACTCCTCGATAGCGCTGTCCGTTGTCAAACAACTTGGGTCGCCGCGAAGCCCTTTCGGACCATCCCTCCCCTTCCCTGTGTTGAGTCGCTTTCGCAACTTACCAAGCCATTGTTCCAAAAATGCGATCGAAGCACTTGGAGCGGGTCGGCTGGTCAGGAACTGTCGGCAGAGTCGTTGAATTGAAGTCGACAATTCCAATTCGACGTTGGCAATCGGTACATCCCAGTTCTGGCTCAATACGTATCGAATTAGATCCGTTTCCGGCTTCGGCTGAAGTGGTTCGATGCGTACAATCGCCATTTGATCGATCAAGCTCGGCAAATGCCGCTGGCAGTATTCCACTTGACTTGGAGTGGCCTCACAAGCCATTCGTAATTGCCCCGTTCGTAGATAGGGAACGAGAAAGGCACCCAAAGATTCGGTTGGAGTTTGACCTCCGATCGTAATTAAATCACGAAGATTCTCCACTATCAAAACGCCCTGCAATTCACTTAACTCGGCAATTAACCGTTCCAATCTCTCTTGCCACTGCCCCAAATACCGCATGCCGGCAATCAATCGACTGGCGCTAGTAAGCCAGAATCTGGCGCTAAGTGTCGTTCGTTCTTTGGTTTGCCGTGCCTCGATGCGTATCTTTTGGAAGACATCCCGGGTTGCGATATGCATCAGTGTCGTTTTGCCAACTCCTGTTTCTCCAACCAATAGGCAGTTGGAGTAACGTAGGTTTTCACGGATTTGGCGAAGCTCGGATTCGCGAATGTCGGCAGGCAAGAGTGGACGACGAGTCTTACCGAGGGGTTCGGCAACAGTCGATAGAGTCTCGATATCCGGACCGTTATTCCCCCGCGTTTTCGGTCGGATTTTCACTCGCAGCCAATCGAGCTCTGTCGAATTCGGGGGCCAACACAGTACCATTTCCTCGGGGCTGATGGATGCAAGCATAGACCGTACGGTCTCCTGCAACATCGCATCGAAATCTTCTTCAACGGGGCAATAGAAATGGATCCCGAAATCGGGCAAGATGCCGAACAGTTTGTCCCAATTGTCAACGATCTTCACGTAACGTACTGGCACATTCACGGTCGGCCCCCCTGGATATCTCCGATGGCGTTGAATGTGCATCGGCTGGGCAGGGAAAGAACGCTTTTCTAATACAACCGACTTGAAGCGATCAAGCCTGATGCAACTGCATTCCAGAAGTTTGCGCATTCGCCGCTCAAGTAACTTTTTGGCGTGGGATCGTGTGTGTGCGACCGCTTGAACCGACGCTTCGATGACCGACGTAGCCACAATCAAGCCATCGTCGCGGCAACTAATCAGAATAGGGGATTGATAAAACATATTTGTTTCTGGAGCTGTGGTTCATCGTAGGACTGGCCGCCCGCCGGTCCGCATTGTCTGAAGACAGGCTGGCAGCCTGTGTTACGTTTTTAGAACAAATTCCTGTGGCAGCGGCAATTGATCTACCAACCACTCCTCCCATTCGCGATTGAATTTGAGGGGGACTCGCCCCCCAGTCCGAAAATCCTGAATCCAATCGTCGAACTGCCCACGAATAATCGTCCAGCCATCTCGACCGCAATAATCTGCGTTTGGCAAGCCATCTGTTTGGTTTGTAAACTGTTCTGCTTCCCGATCACAGGCGCTCCGATCCTCGAGTTGGACTGCATCGTCAATCGCCTTGGCTTCGATTAGCAGCAATCGCTCCATGCCATGATCCCCCGCAACCTGATATGTTCCTTGCAGTTGCATTAGCAGGCCACCGACACTCGCCCCTTCGACGATTGCCAACGCACGATTCTCTTGAAAGGAGACCGAATATTGAAGCCCCAGAAACAGATCACGTAACCATGCAGTCATCTGAACCGGAAAAGCATTCAACGAAAGCAAAGTCTGGCTGCGTCCCTTTTTTTCAAAGCCGATTATGGAGTGTTCGCCCGGTGGATTGAGAAATCGCACTCGCAAGAGCCAGCGAGAGGGCTCATCGATCCTTTTCAACATCATGTCAGCAATGGCTAACAATCGCATCAATTCGCGAACAGGTGAGTTGGGGTTGCTCCGAATGGACGCTCTAGCACCTGATTCCATGATGCCTTCTTGCAAGTCTAGGTCCGATTTGCGTTCCACGCGCGTGATTTCCTCTGCACTGATTGATCGATGATGTCGACTGTGCGGAATTCTACCGGACGTCGTCTTGATCGACGGCTGCATGGGCGCAATCACGGTCTCTTTGCCGATCTTATGCCGCTCCGTTAGCTCTTTCAGACAATCGGACGCTTCCATCAACGCGCTGTGAATCGAATAGTAGTCGACTTGGTTTAAACGATGACGAGCTTCTGGATTCGCCGGGGATCGGTCAAATAACTGCTGTCGAATGCGTTCCACACAGGCTCTAGCTTTGGATAAGCAATCCTCGGCTTCAGGTTCTGGCGGGAGCGTTTTCGTTGGAAGAATCCACAATTCATGCGTATCGCACTTGATCACGCCATTTGCGATGCGAAGCCGCGTCCAAACCGGATTCTCGATGTGGCAAGCGGAAAGCTGATCCGCAAGCGGCTGCGTCACCTCTTGTTCAATGGCACGTTTGATGGCCCTCGCTCCTAGCGCGGGGTCGTATCCCCGTTCGATAATCCACTGAGTCGCTTCGTGATCCACCTGCAGGAACATGCGTCGGCGAGAGAGCCCATCGCGGCGTTTCAAGGCCCCTAGATGATGGTCGACGATATGACGCATGTGCCGACGTTCGAGTCGACTAAAGACTACTATTTCGTCCAACCGATTTAGGAATTCCGGACGGAAGAAACGCTTGGCTGCTCGTTGGTAGATCGTCTCGCGCTGAGTCTCCCCGACTTTCGCATTTTGGATTTCGTAACCGAGGGATTGCGCGCTTTCTACGGAACCTAAATTGCTCGTCATGATGATGAACGCATTTCGGAAATCGATGGCTCGGCCAGAAGCATCGCTCAAGCGACCTTCACCCATGATTTGCAACAAATAGTCAAGTGCATCTGGATGGGCTTTTTCAATTTCGTCTAACAATAGAATGCAGTTAGGCTGTCTACGCAAAGCGGACGGAAGCCTACCGTCCGGTTGTTCGAACGTGCCGATAAGTCCTTCGGCGGCACTGGCGGAGGAAATCTCATTCATATCGATCCGAACCATTCGTGACTCGTCATGAAACAACAATCGCGTCAATGCTTTGGCCGACTCAGTCTTACCTACCCCCGTTGGCCCCATGAACAAAAAGACCCCGAGCGGCCGGTCTACCGGTTGAAGCCCCTGTAGCGATCGCTGAGCATAACGCGAAAGTACTTTCACTGCCGACTCCTGGCCAACGATCATCTTCGAGAGTGCATCGCCAAGCTCTTTAACGCTAACGGTACCCTGCCGTAACGCCAATCGCAGTCCGGTTCGCTCTTCCACAAATCGATCAAGGTCCTCAATGGTCAGACTTCGCGAAACGCACTGCATTGTCTCATTCTCTTCTTCGCCGTTTGTGACTGCGACGGGCTCTGTCGTGATAGTCTTGGACGACGCTTGAATCGCAAGTCCTCGAGCAAGCGAAATGGCTTTACCGGGCAACGACAACTGTGGTGCCAACGTCGCTGAGTAGTCGATCATCGTCGGTAGCAAACTGGGATGAAAGAAACACTGTGTATCCGCTTCGATTTGACATACCACGTCAACTAGGGTCTGGAGAGACTGCGATTCGTTCATCGCCTCAATGGAAAGCGGGATCATGGGATCGACCAACGACCTGTCTTTCCGTCGCAAGATAGACAAGGCCTCGTGAGTCATCTCAAAGATGATTCGAACCGGCTGCTCTGCTACAAAAGATTTGAGAACGTCGGCCATACACAATTGGCTATCGCGAGTAACGCCAGCGGTGTACAGGCTAATAGGGTCGTCGAAGTAAAGGACGTGATCCCGTCGATACGCTTCCTTGAGAATGGAAAGCCAACGCTCTTCCCACTGACCCAAGTACGACATGCCACTTATTACACGACTAGGCGAAATCAACCACACTTGTTCGCAGTGACGTCGGTTGTTTTTTCGTTCGAAAGATCGTCTTCGAACTACCTCTTCCAGAATGGCCGTCTTCCCAACGGATGCCTGACCCACCAACGCAACACTCTGACTACGGCGGGAACTGATCAACTGATACAGGCGTTCCGTTTCGCTATCGCGACCGAACAGCTTGCATCGATCGGTGCGGAAAGCATCGAGGCAACGACCGACTCGCTGCAGCGAGTCGGCGCCACCTGGATTGGACTGTCCGAGCAGCGCTCCAACGAGCCCTTGTTTTTTTTTCTTCTTGGTCTCCGAAATCGACAATACGATATCGAGCGGCTCGACCCATGCGTCCCCAGTGATACTGAAGCTCTTCACATCTACCGACTCGTCATCCTTTATCTTTTGCTCGCACCAATGCGTGAGCAAACGTGTGGCCTGAAAGGTTAATGGTTCCTTTGCATCGCGCTGAAACCGCAAATCATCCAACAATGGGGCTACAACCACAAATCCGCCGGGAACAGAATGCACCATCAGGATGGTCTTCAAGCTTACGGTGCGGTCACGAAGAGTGAGTTTTTCTTTAAAGAGATGGACGTCAGCCTGCGGATCGTAAAGCCAAGCGGACAATGCACGCGTCTGACCTCGATCAACCCATGATTGCAACCGTTTTCGCACCTCGTTGGATAGTCGCTGCAGAGCGGTTTTGAGGAGTGCATCCGATGCGGTGCAAATCGGTGGGCACATCGTCCGAACGACGTAGCGACGCTGGCCATCGATTCGTTGCATCGTCACTAAAATGGCAATAGTTAGTTGCATGTCCTAGCGCGCTCCTTGTGAGGACAGCACCATCGCTTCGCCGAATGTCGCACTGCTTGGAATATCGGAGTATCCAATCGATTCCCAAAGCATGCTGTCTCCTTCGTGCTGGATCATCTCCATCCAATCCGCAATCGGATCGTCCGAGGAAACCAAGACCTCATGCCGAACGAGATGCCCCACGAGTCGATTTTCGCTTTCGTGAAAAGTACGTCGTGGATCGCGGCTGGGAAGAGAGGGGGGCTCATTCCATCCGGCCGGAGGTTCCCAATGGAACAATCTTCCAGGATACAAGAGGACCCTGGCACGATGACGTTTATTCCCTTCTGGCGAGGCCGAAACGAAGTGGTGGACTCCCTCCTCTGCTCCTAACCAAGTCGCTATGTCCCCATGATCGGCTTGAATCGCAATGCCGCAAAAAGGGTCGCCGATGGCGTCTAGCTCTTTCCAGGAATCCATGCGAAACACATCGATCTCTTTGGCCTTGGGCAGAAGAGGGTCGTCTGCCGACCGCAACAATCTAAACGCTGGCTCACGCGACTTTGGTATCTCAATCTTCTTGCGACTAACAGCTTGTCGTTCCATAAACTCTTTGGAGAGCGGATCCCACATTGGATCGTAAGGTGCAAGCCCGAATAACACCAATCGCCAACCGTTCAGACTTGCAATCCGTTCGTACGCATGCCAAAGTGCTCTCGCAGCCTGGATTGGCTTGCACAAGAGGATAAGGCTTTGTTGTTCAGTGCGCTGCTGTACATCTTTCTGCATGCCGATCAAAAGCTGCTTCAATTGGCTGCTGAGCGAGTTTGCTTCCAACATTGTCTCGCCAGTCTCACGCAATTCTTGACTATGCCATCGAACTATCGTCGTTTGGTGGAGTCGTTCGACGCATTGCACTAAGTTGTGTACGTGATGGATAGCTTTGTTGGCTACCCCAAGTTCCTGACGCAAAGCCTGCAATCTTGCCTCAGCGGTCTTGCGTCGCCCGTGGCTGGTAATTGTCCGTGCCGACTTCCGCACGCGATCGATTTGCCTTGAGATGCGCTCGACGTTGTTTTCGATTCTTTGGAACAATTCCGATCGAATCAACAAACTCGCTCGATATCGCAAATCGCGGAGAAAATCCAATAGCCACTTTTGTTGCTCGTTATCGCTTGGATCGATGGAATTGGCCCTCGGCTCCGCTGTTGACCGAGCGAGAATGCTAGGCTTTGCGGATTCGATTGCGCGGTCGACAACAAAGGAAACGTTTGGCCTAGAGTCAGTACCGCTTTTCTGCATGCAGTCTGACAAGGGAATGACAATGTTGCGTTCGATCTCGCGACGCAGTGGACGCGCGCCGTAAACCGGGTCATAGCCTAGCTTGGCGAGGGCATCTCGGGCTGAGGGCTCGACTTCCCAACGAATCTTGTGATAGCGAACGCCACGCCGCTTTGACACTTCAACCAATTCGCGGTCCGCAATCTTTCGAACCACATCGATTGGCAATGGTCGATAGGCAATGATCTGATCGAGGCGGCCAAGAAACTCCGGTCGAACGTGTCGACGAACTTCTCGAAGGAAGTGATCGTAGGCATTATTCTCATTCTCTCCGAACCCAAACGACTGGCCTTGGTACGTTTCCACTCCGAGATTGCTTGTCATGATAATGACGGCGTTTCGAAAATCGGCAATCCGCCCTAACGAATCGGTCAAACGGCCTTCTCCCAAGACTTGCAAGAGCAGATCCAACACCGACGGATGGCATTTTTCGAATTCATCGAGCAGAACCACAGAAAATGGTTGATCGCGGATGGGGCTAGTCAATGCTCCGTCCCCTTCTCTAGTCGAGCCAATCAATCGAATCGAGGACCATGGCTGCGAATACTCACTCATGTCGATGCGAATCATTCTGGCCTGGTCTCGGTACAACAGTTTAGCCAAGGCCTTGGCCGTCTCCGTCTTTCCGACCCCTGTTGGCCCAATCAATAAAAGTGAGGCCAACGGTCGATCCGTACGATTCAGACGGGCTTTGAGCATCGTCATCAATCGAACCAAATGCTCCACCGGCTCTGGTTGACCGATGATGTTCGAACTGAGTTCTGCACGAATCGCATCGCTTTCCAAAGGGATCAGGTCGTCTAACAAAAAGAGTGGTAAGCCTGTATCGTTCGAAAATCGGCGGGTGATGTCCGAGTCAGTGATTGGTTTGCCGTCGGGCCAAACCTCGATTAAGTTGCGCATTAAGCTGATAGGTTGCCCGGGCATGGCAGAATAAGTACTGAATCGTTGATGCAAACGAATCAACTCCTCAATCGCTGAGGTATCAAACAAGGACGCGGCGTTATCTCGCAAATTGGCGACAGGCACAATCGGTTCCTTGGACGCAGAACGCTTTCGTTTGGGAGGGCCCGCCGCTAATGATTTTTCTGCTGTCAAATACTGACCCGTTTTGCGTAATAGGACCGACAAAGTCTTATCGTTGGGTGGATTGATCTCCAGCTTGGTAAAGCATCGGAGGAGTATCGGGTCTTCTCGCTGTACGACAGCCAATTGGTCGGGAGTGCATTCAGCAATCGCCAAGAGTTTTCCCTGATCGATCGCACTTCGTAACAGGGTGGCAACCCCAGGTTGGCCATTGATCTTGCCGGATTCTACAAGCTCAACGAGCGATCCGACGTGCAATATAATCTTGGCCTCATGCGCTTCACGGACAACTTGATGGCATCGCTTTTGCCACATCCCCATGCCTGTCATCCCGGACACAAGTCGTGAGCCACTGGTCGCCCAAACATCGCGGGCTCCTTGCGATGACAGTAACGCATCGATCGCCCTTTCTTTTGGAGGAGCGGAAACTTCGCCACTCGCCGAAAAAACTAGTCCTGGAAGCGTGCGAGCCCACTCGAAAACAATTGCCGTTTTACCAACTCCAGCTGGCCCAACGAGCAAGACACTTTGTGGACTAGGGCACAGCAACATTTCATCCAATTGCGAGATCGTTTCCTGCTGTTCGTACGTCGGAGAGTGTTTCCAAGTCACGATCCGCGTAGCGACTGATCGCAAAGCACTCAGATTGATCCTCCTGGCCCCTTTCGAACGGTCGGCATAGGCATCGGCAATTTCGCGTGCAGTCCAGCGAGTTAGTTCGCTGACCCGAAACTCTCGGTCCCCGAACGTTTCCATAACCTGCTCAAGCCTCCACGAATCGTGCATACGAGCCATCATGTTCTTGACTTCAAGAATCAAAAACGCATCGCTCACCTCTGCTTCGGAAGTAACGACGACCGAGTCCAAAGCTGGGCACAACCACTGCCGATTCGATCCGGCAATCGTCCAAGAGAACAGGTCGACATTCAGCTCGATTGGAGTCCTCCAAAGATAGTCGTCTTTGGCCGGATTGAGGGTCAGCTTAACGATGCGATGTTCAGGTAATTGCATAGGTCGGCTTTGTGACCAGTGTATTGGCGCAAGACGTCGAATGTACTTTCGGAGCCCTTTCAGCAAGCGCTGTCGGGCTTGAGGCCACGTATTCGTCACCACTTGAAGAGTTAGTGGTGGCAGAAGTCTAGCTCGACACAATTCGGTATCGATCGTTTCAACGAGTGCAAAAAGTGGAATCGATGTTGGATAACTCATAAGCCCGATTAAATGCCGACGTTGGATGTTGTTGCCAAGTCACGACTAGACAGTATACCGCCCGGTTTGGTTCGCTCGGTGGGGTGGGGAGACGGAGGATGCGTCACAGAGGGCCGCTGCCAAAATTCTTCAATATGCTCTCGATAAGAGGAACGAGCTGGCCTTGGGCTTTGCGAGACCAATCAAGCACCTCTTGGTGGTTCGTCACGGATTGCACGTCCGGGGTGGCTACGTTGGTTACAATTGAGAAAGCCAAGACCTTGAGTCCGAGCTGATTTGCCAATAGCACTTCGGGAACTGTGCTCATTCCGACCATGTCGGCTCCAAGCTTTGCGAACATCCGGTACTCGGCTCGCGTTTCATAGTTTGGGCCCAGCGTGGCTAGATAAGTTCCTCGCGACAACGCGAAACCTTGATGGATCGCAAGCAGTTCCGCCAAGGCTAGCAGGCCAGCATCGTAAGGATTGCCAACTCGCTGGGGCAAACCGATACAGGCAGCCCCGGAATCCGCTTCAGCGGCGTTGATGCCGCTGCGGTTCATCCAGTCGATATGATTATCGATCAAGACAACTTGTCCGCTATGAAATCGCGAATTGATGCCACCCGAAGCGTTTGACACGATGAGGGACTCGATGCCGAGAGCATGCATGCAACGCAGTGGGAATGTTGCTTTAGATGCGTTCCAGCCTTCGTAAAGGTGCGCGCGGCCTTGCATTGCAACGACAGGAACTCCACTAAGGTAGCCCAGGACAAAATTTCCGGCGTGGCCGGGCACACGAGATTCAGGAAAGCCTGGAACCTCAGCATAGGGAATGCGATGCGCTTGTTCGATTCGCTCTGCAAGCAGTCCCAACCCACTACCCAATATCAAACCGACACGCGGTTGAAATCCGTTACTGCGTTGCGAGATAACTTTGCACGCCTCGGCTATTGAAAATTCCCCCACTCGTTGCTCCAAAGATAAAGTTATGAACGGGCCTTCATTGTTGCCCTTTAGGGGCTAGCCGGCTAGCCCCCAAACCCCCAGGATTTTTTGAGGCATTGGCAAGAGCGATTTTCAACCGTCGCTGGCCATTCGAGCTAACTCCTTCGGGCAACGCTGTGAAGCATTGTTGTCCGCTCGGAGCTTGCCTCTGTCCGCTCGGAGTTTGCCTCCGACGGACGCCGTTTTGGCGTCCTAATGTGAGATTCAGCTCGTAGATTCGAGCTAGGGTAGACTAGCTCCCGCTCGACCTGAGGAATCCTTGGCGAAAACGGTACTTAATAACTTGGCAGCACCTGAATGCTCAGACTCTTCGTGACCGGTATTGTTTGTCCTAAACTAGTTACGGATGCCATTAGCTCGCCCGATGAAACCTCATCGTGGCGCAATTGCACAACACACGAGAACGTGTCGTTTGGCCGGAAATACTTGATCGGCTCCAAGTCTATTTGACGATCGTTGTTGGCGAGTTTGTACTGCAAGTCCTTCGCGCGAATCGACTTCAATACCGTCCCCTTGGGCGTCAGCAAGCTCAAAGCAACGCGCTGGTCTGATTTGTTGATTAGGTTCTCAACTCTTATCTCGTAAGTGCCAACGTCCCCAACGCGAAGGGAGTTGCTGACAGGCTGAATCGTAAGGCTCAAACGTTTTTCCATTTGTTCGTTGAGAGACATCGCAGGCTTGTTGAGCTGTCCGCTTGCGCCAGGTTGAAATCCGCCAGGCTGTGCATTCGGGTTGCCAGGCAACAAGTCTGAGCCGGACGGAGCGTTGCCAACGTCGAAGGCTATAGTCTGACGGTCGCTTATCCCATCGGCTGTATCTACCGCAACGACTACGCTCGTCTGCGAGCCTGCCGTTACTCCACGAAAGCGACCGGAAAGTTGCACGCGGCTACCAGGTTGCAGATCCGCCAATCGCCATTGACCCAACTGACGCTCGACTTGGTAATTTCCGTCTTGACTTAACGCGGACACTTCTAAATTAGAACTATGTTGCATAGATACGACTGGGGTACGCAATGCGACGGGCCCTGTGTTGACGATAAACCAACTCAAGGCAATCTCCCCACCGACCGGAATCGTAGATTGACGTGAGTCATTGTTGATTTGCAGGCTGAGCGAAGGACGTTTGGGCGTAGCTGGTAGGCCACGAACGGACGCAGTCTGCGTGGCTAGGACTTGTCCGAGGGACTGTACTGTCGCTTTGACATTCAATTCCCCTTCGCGAGCAACCCGAAAAACGCCTTCGAGTTTTCGGCTTTGGCCAGGATTCAAAAATCCGATGACTTGAACCAACTCATTTGAGTTGTCACGCGCGTGTTGGAGACCAGGATCGCTTTGTAGGGAGATGGCCACTTCGTTGATCGTTTGGTTACCGGTATTGGCGAGTGAGATGTCAAAAACTGCGTCATTGCCCACTTCCACTTGATTTACGTTTTGTCTCGGAGCAATTTGCAGGGTGACTTGCGGTTGCTGAATGAGAGTTCGAACAGCCTTTTGTTGCCGAAGGCCGGGAGCGCCAGTCGCTTCAAAGCGTATTTGTGCATCCAAAGCCGCTTGCGCAACCAGTTTGAAGCTGATGTCAAATGCTTGACGCGGCGGGAGCGGGAACGGTCCCCAAGCGAGGGCGCCGTTTGCTTGACTGGTTGGCTCTCTGTTCGGCGACTGCAGGACCATGCCCGGTGGTATGACGACGCTAAGCACAACGTTCTCGGCGTTGAGATCCCCAATGTTGGCAACAGTAGCAAAGTAATTGAGGGGTTGTCCGGGAACGCCAATTTCGGGTCCGCCTATATTCAATTGAAGCTCAGGAGCGCTCCATGTTACTGTCGTCGTTCCTCGTCCCAATGGCAATTCAGGGATGTTATCGTCTGCGCGTGCAGGCCGAATGACCTCGATTTCAACGATCGCGGTGCCATGTGGGACCTGAGCACCGGGTTGTTGCCCGATGGCAATATCCACATTGGCTGTGCCATCTCGATTGACTTCGACGTCCGCGGTCTCTGCCTGAGTAGGAAGAAACCGAGCAAGCTCAGGGTTAATAATTCGGTAACGAACACGCCAGCCCTCCGCAGCAATCGAACCCTCAGCACGCAATACCCGTGTAACCAATCTTGCGGTATCGCCGTTACGTGCAATTTGCGCGTCAGGGAATTTCCACGATGCATCAAGCCAATAAATAGTCGCCGTTTGGCGGCGTTGGTCCCAATCGTCGCTATCCGGCGCTATGACGGTGACCTTCGAGATGCCTTCGCTTGGGCTAGTGAGGCTTATCCATGTTTGGCCTTTTCGAATGGGAAGGTCGTCATCTTTCGTCGAAGTCCCTCGTGTTATGTTGCCCGCTTCTCGACTCGTTCGTCCTCGTGCGAAATCGACTCCCAGCTTCTCGACCTTCGGGCCAACATCCTTTTTGAAAAAGGAACGGCGCTGACCTTTGGCATCGTCCCCAACCTCAACAAACTCGCCAACGCTTTTTGGCGAAAGCATAAACTCAACCGGTTCGTTTGTAACCAAATACCCATCTTTGCCACATACTCCAGCTAGTAAAATTACTTCACCATCGACTGGGGCAACAATGCGAGTGGGTGTCAGGAGCAATTGCCCGCAACGTCCCCGAACTTCCTCTGCTTCTCTCTTATTGGCCAAGCATCCTTTGCCGGCCAAGCAACCCTTGCATAACTTCTTCTCACTACCGTCGGCACCCTGCATGCAAGCGGGCGGGGTCGGCGGAGATTGGAAAGAAGGTTGTTGAGAGGGATATCCATTGTTGGGATCGTGCGGATTTACGAGAGTGGTTAACCCGTTGGAAAAGATTCTATTTCCGGTGGGATCAATTGCGGGCAGGGAGAGCGTATTGCAGCCGCTGAGAGGGGTGAACACGCAGCATAGCAATATCCGCAAAACGAGGGACAAGCCACTCGCGTCTATCGATCCAATTGATTTTGCTTGATTGCGGAACATCCGTTGTTACCAATCCTATCCATGGTACCGATTGCGTTGCTGCCTACGGTCTCCGTTTGCCCGTGCTGTATTCACGGTGGTCATGCGTAAGAACTCTAGGCATTGACCGTTGGAAGATTAACCTACAATTCGCAACCTACGCTGAGCGGCCATCGAAATCTACCATGAAAAAGTGGCTAACCTCGCCGACAATTCTGTCCGAATCGATTGGCTAGTACCTTGCAACCTTTGACGATTGTGCGATCGAGTGAAACTGTTGCGTTCAAAGACAGTTCCTAAGGTCGATAGCGACAAGACCGGCAATCGTCGCTGACTTCAGGAGAATTCAGGTGACATCCGCCGCTCGCTTACAATCGATTGGTAAAGGACTGCGGAAACGTGAGCAGAAAATCGAGTCTATTCCTCTCGGCAATGTCGTTAACGGCATTATTTTTGGGTTGCAGGACGGTTCTTCCGTCCGATCAACCTAGTCGACTCTGGGCTGTATTTGAGCAACAACGCGGTTGCTCCACATCCAATGCTCAAGTGCCACGACCGACTCGAATGGTGCGAACGGAAGTCGATCGTTGCGAGCAACCCGTGTTTGTTCCCCCGTTGCGGTGAGAGCGGAACTCGACATTGTCGCCTTTGGCGCCGTTTTTGTGGCTGAGCGAGGCCCTCGCTCAGGTTTTGCAGGAATGCAACGAGCGAATGGCCTCGATCGTTTACAAATGTCGCCTTTTGCTCTGCAAAAGTGCGTTGGCGAGGCGCACTTTCGCGGAGCGAAAGGCGACAATAAGACCTAGCGCTCGATTAGTCCTTGTTCCTCAGCCCAGATTCGGATTACGCGAAGTGCAGACGGAGAGATGGTTTCTTCGATTTCCTCATATTCTTCAGGAAGCCCCGTCGTGCTCGACTGCAGCAAATGGTTCAGACCAGGAAGGATTTCTAACTGGGCATCTAGACTCTGATTGCGTCCTATCGCCCGTACGATTTTTGAGCGATTCAATTCAGGCTGCACTTGTACATCATTGCCGCCCCATATCGCCAGCGTCGGACATCGTAGCATCATCCAATTTGGTACCGGATCGTAGGTCAAAAAGAACCGAAACCATGGCATCCTAAGTTGCTGAAATTGAATTTCGATTTGATTGGTTAGTTCTTTTCGAACCTGATCAAGATCGACGCTTGGATCTTGCGATTGAGCGATCGACTTGAGACTGTCCCAATTCTGTTTGATCGCATTTTGGATATCGCGACGCATGGACGTTTCGTCTGTAAAATAACCACGTGCGATATCTTGTAATTTCCCCTGCAATGTCAGAGTCGCTTTCCGATCGACATCGCTCATACCTTGCAATTCGGAAATGCGATCGATCTGGGACTTCAAAATTTGCGAGCCTGTTAGGCCCGGCGGAGCAAGCAGGATTAAGAAGGCGATCTCATGCTCCCAAACAGCCGCCATCGGGCCCACCAATGCCCCTTCGCCATGGCCAAGCATACCAATTCTCAACGGGTCTATTCCAGGAATCGTTTTAGCATACTTCCAGACTGCGATTGCATCTTTAGCGAAATCTTCGGAAGTGGAATTCAAAAAGTCCCCGTTACTCTGGTCAACACCGCGGTCATCGAAGCGAAGCGAGGCTACGCCGTTTTCCGCAAGAAAATGAGCAATCGCTTGGAACGGCTTGTGCCGACCAATGGTCTCGTCCCGATCTTGTGGCCCGCTACCGGTAAGCATGATCACGGCGGGAAACTTCCGCGGATTCGAATCGTCTAAGATTTTCGGTAGAGTGATGGTACCAGACAGTTGGATCCCCTTTTTTGCGATATCTGGTGCTTTTTCTTTTGCCTTCGAACCTCCGTAGGTCACCTCGAACGGGGCTTCCGTAAAAAACGCCGATGAGATGAATTCTCTGTTCGATAGTGGAACCGCTGTCTCAATTGCCGGAGGTAAAGGACTTGTCTCCTCACGGACCTTCGTCGATTCTGTTGTCGCTGGAACGTCTGTTGTCGCTGGAACGGAAGTCGGGGGATCTTTTTTGTTTTGTGGATTATCGGATTGCAGTTTCATTACCAGTGGCAGTTGAAGCCCACCTCGAATAAAACGACCGTCCAATTCGTTGGCGTCTTCATTCAATTTGGCCAAAAACTTGAAACCCACGGATTTCATTTCGAATGTCGTTATGCCGTCTTCGCCAAGGCTGACTTCTGTTGGAATCCCAATGGCTTTTTCGGACAACGAGTCAAAAAGCAGTTTTGGCGCGTTGGTCATTGCAAATGGCGGTTTGGAATAAACGCGAATGCGATAATCCATCTTGCGAAATTTCATGTCGAGTGTCCCACGCCATACCGAATCGGCACCCAGGTTTTCGCGTCTCCCAAATAGCAGCGAATCGACCTTTCGCATCGTCAACGGCACCTTAATGCCGTTTTGCTCAAAGTCACCAACGACTTGGTCGACAGAGGATTGAAACCCCTTATAAGTTGCTGGATTTTTGACATCCATTGGATTTTCAACGATAAATTGCCAAGCGCCATCGGTGTTGATTTGGAACTTGCTCAAAGGAAGTTCGTTGGCGGATTCATCGGGGTTGACAATGGAACCCGAGGTTATTGCCCCCTCCTTGTCACGTTGAACATTCACTATTGTTCTCAATTGCTGGGTCGGAGTCTCAAACCAACCAAACCAAGTTTCGGATTTTGGTTCCGCAAGTTGAATCTCTGGATCGATCTTTTGGGAAAAGGCAATCGACGAATTCAAAGACAGAATGAAGGCTAGAATCGAGCAGGCTATTTGTTTTCCGGCGTGCCTGCCATTGCAAAGCAAGAGTGTCGCTAGGGAAATTGGCAGGCAGTTCGACAACATATGGATCATCCAGCAAATAGCGTGTGCGTGGGAAGGATTCTGGCAGAACGCCAAATTATAACCCAAAGAGAGCTTGCCCGCAGAATTCGCGATAACAGCCGTAAATTAAATCGGGTCACTATTCCACATTCCCGATCGTGTCTAAATTCAACACAAACCCTGGCAAACAAACATGGCGGACTTCGCAGCCGACACGCTCCGTCGTGACGACTGCCCTCGGGCCGTTGCTAGAGTGTACGGCACATAGAAAGTGTCCCATTAGTCGACGACTTTGGCGTCGATCCACTTCATCAAGCTGCGAAGCTGGTGGCCAACTTTTTCGATTTGATGTTGTCGTTCAAGTCGGCGCGACGCCTTGAAGGCAGGTGCACCGGCTTTGTTTTCGAGAATCCATTCTCGAGCAAACTTGCCGGTTTGGATTTCCTTGAGAATCTTCTTCATCTCAAGCTTTGTCTCAGCGGTGATGATACGAGGACCGCGAGTGTAGTCGCCGAATTCAGCGGTGTTCGAAATGCTGTAGCGCATGTAGTTCAATCCACCTTGATACAGCAAGTCGACGATGAGCTTGAGTTCATGCATGCACTCGAAATAAGCCATTTCGGGTTGGTAGCCGGCTTCGACAAGCGTTTCAAAGCCTGCTTTGACCAGTTCGCTTACTCCACCACACAAAACCACTTGCTCGCCGAACAAGTCGGTTTCGGTTTCTTCGGCAATGGAGGTTTCGATCACGCCGCCACGAGTCCCTCCGATTCCCTTCGCGTAGGCGAGTCCAAGCTTCTTGGTTATTTCACTTGCACCAGTACCAAGAGCGATGAGGCAGGGAACACCGCCCCCTTTGGTGTATTCGCTTCGTACCAAGTGACCGGGGCCCTTGGGTGCGACCAAAAGGGTATCAACACCCTTTGGGGGTTCGATTTGACCGAAGTGGATATTGAAACCGTGCGAACACATGAGCACGTTGCCAGGAACCAAATTGGGCCGGATATGTGTTCGGTAAAGGTCTCCTTGGACTTCGTCGGGCAATAGTAAATTGACTAGGTCAGCCTTTTGGGTCGCTTCATCAATTTCCATAGGCTGAAAACCGTGGCTGACAGCTAGGTCGTAGTTTTTGCCACCTGGGCGTTGGCCGATAATTACTTTGCAACCGCTGTCTCGCAGGTTCTGAGCTTGAGCATGTCCTTGTGACCCATAGCCCAAGATGGCGATCGTCTTGTTCTTGAGATGTGAAAGATCTGCGTCGTTGTCGTAGTAGATAATGGCTGCCATGGAAGAATCGATTTTCAGATTGGAGGTTGGAAGGTAACTGTTTTCTGTTTGAAAAATTGGCTTCGATTGGAATGGAGGCTAGGCTTCAAACCTGGGATTTGCCAAACCCCAACTTTTTACTCGTGTTAGAATTGGCGGGGCGATTACTCACTCCGATGCTCGGTTGCAGACGATTCGTCGAGTTCATCTGGGTTGCTGCCTCGAACCATCGCGATTCGCCCAGTGCGTACCAATTCGAGAATGTTGTACGGTCGCATTCTTTCTATGAAGGCCTGTATTTTGCTTTCGCGACCGGAGATTTCGATCATCAGTTCCTCGGAACCAACATCCACAACTCTACCACGGAAGATATCGACAAGTTCGCGAATTTCAGTCCGCTTACTACCGGTGGCAGCACCGACTTTGATCAACATTAGATCGCGTTCCACGTAGTCTCGGGAGCTAATATCTTGAACCGCGACCACGGTTACGATCTTTTCTAATTGCTTTCGGACTTGCTCCAAAACGCGATCGTCCCCCATAACGACAAAAGTCATTCGGGAAAGATTTTTGTTTTCGGTTTCTCCAACAGCGAGCGAGTCGATGTTGTAACCTCGCGAGGCGAGCATCCCAGAAATATGGGCCAGTACGCCTGGAACGTTTTGAACAACAGCGGAAAGTAAGTGCCGCATGGATTATCAAGGGGTTATGGATGTATGAACATGAAAATCGCAGCCTTCCATGGGTCAGCCACCTTCGTTAGGGTGAAGAATGATAATTCGACAGACCATTTTCCTCAAGGGTTCACGAATTGCCGACATGAGGGCCAAATAAGTGCCTGGCACCTATCGCTGTGCTAAATAAGTGCCTGGCACCTATCGTTGGTACCCTAAATAAGTGCCTGGCACCTATCGTTGCCTGCACCTATCGTTGGTACCTATCGTTGCGATGCTACAAGACAACGCCAGATGGGTGTGGTGTTTTGTCTCGCAGTTCAACTTCTCGTGCTGAGGAGCTGAACCGCGTTTCAGTAGAGCCGCTAGTGCACTCGATTCAAGTCCGACCCAGTCGCCCTAACTGCAACGGGTACCGTCCATCATCGAATGAAGAAAACAGGATCAATGGATAGTTGGAATCGAAAAAAAGCAGATGATCTAATCGAGTCCCCCCATAGCAAAAAGGGAAGTGTTCGAAGTAACATAGGTGATAGCGTAAAAGAACTGGCTCATTCTTGCACGTCGCTCCGATTCGTTTGTATTGGGGAAGATGTCTACCCGTTCTTTTTTCGCTTGTTCGTTCGCATAAAAACAACTGGAATTCAAACACTATGCGCATTCTGACTGTCCTCGCGTGTTTAATTCTTTTGGGCAACACGGCCTGGTCCCAAACCGACCTCTCAAAGAAGCTCATTCTCCGACTGGAAGTTGACAACGCTCGACTCCATAAAGAAAACCAAGAGCTGAAAGACCGAATCAAAGAATTGATGGCTGAGTGTGAACAATTTCGCAAGCAACTTACAGAAAAGGAAGCAAAACCTGGGACCTCAGATGGCAAGTCAAAGCCTCGTTTGATTGAAGAAAAAGTAGATCCACTAAAACTTTCTGGACAATGGGTAGGGACACGATTCATCAACGGTGAGAAATTCGTCTGCGAGGGAGAGATTGTAGATCGCGATTCAAACTCAATTACATTGGAAGCCAAGGCTGTCAAATCTGATCTCAAGACGAAATGGCGATTGGCATTATCGGGGTCGAAACTGACTTTGATAGACGTGACAAGTGAAAGTGGTGTGGCGACGGCCGTGGTCGGTGGCGAAGGTAGAATTACGCCAAATTCGATTCGTTTTTCCTACCACACAAAAAAGTTCGCTAATGGCAAATTAACCGGAGAGGGAGTCGGGGAATTTGACCTTCGATCAAAAAAGTAAGGCCTCCTGGTTACAATGGAGGCCGAAGCAGATTGATGGTCGCTTGGCGTATGTCCGATTGTCTCATCAGCGACTCGCCCACCAGCATGGCTTGAATGTTGGCCAAATGGATTTTCTCTACATCGACGGCCGTAAAAATTCCGCTTTCGGCTACGACCACTACATCCGAAGGAATCTCTCTCCTCAAGTGAATCACGTGGTCCAACTCGACCGCAAAGGTATGCAAGTCGCGATTGTTCACACCCACCAACTTGGTTCCTGTCGCAAGCACTCGCTCTAGATGTTGTGGGTGGTAAAATTCGATCAAGGCGGTCATTCCCAATTGCTGCACTAGATCGTAAAGGCGCCGCAATTCGTCCCCCTCCAGACACTCTGCAATCAATAATACCGCGTCCGCGCCGGCTACCCTGGCTTCGTATACTTGGTACTCGTCCAAAATAAAATCTTTTCGAAGGACTGGTATACCAATTGCGTTTCGGATTGCTGTCAAATAGTCCAAGCGTCCTTGAAAGAAGGGTTCGTCCGTTAAGACGCTAATCGCCGCAGCTCCGCCGGCTTCGTAAGCGATGGCGATATCCGTTGGATCAAATTGAGGACGTATCATCCCTTTGGAGGGGCTCGCACGCTTGACCTCCGCGATCAAGCGGACATATTCATAGCCCTGCAACGCAGGCAAAAAATCGCGGATTTCAGGACCTTGCTTAGCCGCCTCCACCAGCGAATGCAGATCGCGTCTAGTTTTCGCAAATGCGATTTCCTCTCGCTTGCTCGCGACGATTCGGTCTAAAACGGTTGGCATGCTAGGCATCGTTACACAAGGTCGGAATCGAATATGCGGACTTGTTTCCAGTTTGGCTTCTGTTCCGAAATGAACTCTAGATGGCGGGGTGCAACCTGATACTGGTCATGGGCTTCGCGGCTTTCAAAAACAACATTCAGCGTGACCTGATAGCCGCGATCGTTGACTGGCCTTGCTAACTCTTGGTTTAAAGTGCCAACCGAAAAGTAGAGAACTCCCGGATGATCATCCAAATACTTTTTGCATGCATTCACCAACTCCAAAATCTTCGCTTCTGAATCATCGAGGAGCGTGAAATACACCATATGAGAAAGTTGGGGCATGCGTTATTGCTTCTGTGTTGGTTGAGTGCGAGGAATTGCAGTCGTTTTGACAGAATAGAAGTTATTTGAGTCGGGGAGTTCTGGCAAGCCACGCAACACGCCAAAGAATGCATGCACTCCCATTTAAAGGAATTTTCGTTGCAGACGGAAAAACCCGCAAGTCTTAACACTCCCCCAGCCGAAAACAACATTGTTCGACGAGTCATCGTCTCCGCCACGAGAAGGGTTTATACCGATGTCCTGCAAGCGTTTCCAACGAATTACCAGTCTATTATTACTTGCTACGGTTGGCGCTCAGACCGGCTGTGTCAATCTTGCCAATGTCGCGATGGGACCCCTCGGCGTTCCAATTCCGATCAGTCCTCTGTTGCAAGACAACGAGGAAATCCAATTCCACGTCCACGAGCGATACGCCCGTGTTCCGATTATGGGACCCTTGACCCCAGGTGGCCCTGTAGCCGCCATCGATCCACCCAGCGACGACGAAGTCATTCATGCCCTGGAAAAGGCTCGTCCTATCCGAGGTGGGGTACCATTGCTCTATGAAAAGCAGCGCAATCGAGTTCGCATCGTGAAAGAAAAGATGGCGGACTACATCGATGATCCGCGGTTTATCCCGCTCATCGGGTTCGCGCAATTGCACCATGCTCACTACAAATGCACAGTATATTTCGAGGAACGAACAATCAACGGTTGGCCGGTTCCTTACACGCTAGAAGACAAAGAAAGCGTTGAAGTTATCTACATCGATCATAACCACTTCCATATGGTCGGTGATCCTGACACCGGAGCATCGAGCCCTTACTAAGAGATTATGCGGTTTCGTAACCCTCCCGCTGCTGGGCGGTGCTGGGAGGGTGACTTTTATAAACAAAAAGGGCGTATCGCAAATGCGATACGCCCTTTTTTTATTGTTCCATTAAAGAGCGAGTAGGGCTCTTACCGTCGACCGCCACCGCCGCCACTTCGGCCTCGACCGCCGCCGCCTCCACCGCTGCGACCGCCACCACCGCCACCGCCACCGCCACCACCGCTTCGGCCACGAAATCCGCCTCCGCCTCCGCCGCTCGGACGTCCTCGTCCGCCACCGCCGCCAGAAGAAGCTCTTTCGGGACGATCGCCACCGCGATCTTCAAATGGCCGGTCAGGATCGATATCCCCCTCTTCGCCCGGTTCTCCGCCCTCGCCACCTTCGGCGGTCGCAAATTCATCTTCGATGCCGAGTTCTTCCAAGGCACGTCGCCTGGAAAGCTTAACGCGATCGTGGTCGTCGATGTCGATGACGATGACTTTCATCGTATCGCCAACTTTGCAAACCGCATCAACACTTGGAACGTAGCCGCTGGAGAGTTCGCTGATGTGGCAAAGCCCGTCCTTTCCGGGAAGGATCTCAACGAATGCACCGAAGTCACGGACGCTCGAAACAGTACCGTCGTAGATCTTTCCAATTTGAACAGTTGCTGTGCAAGCCTCGACTCGAGCCAGTGCGGTTCGGGCCGAATCTGCATCGCCGCTGGAAACTGTTACGTTGCCTTCATCATCCACATCGATATTCGCTCCGGTATCTTCTTGGATGGAACGAATGTTCTTTCCTCCAGGACCGATCAAAGCGCCAATCTTCTCTGGATCGATTTTGGTTCGAAGCAACCGAGGGGCATAGCGACTGATTTCGCTACGTGGACGAGGCATGCAGGTCAGCATCTTTCGTAGGATTTCCATCCTAGCTTCCTTGGCTTGCTTCAACGAAGCGCGAATGATTTCTTCGCTGATGCCGTCGATCTTGAGATCGAGCTGAATTCCAGTAATTCCGTTTTGAGTTCCTGAAATCTTGAAGTCCATGTCGCCATGGTGATCTTCGTCTCCGAGAATGTCGGTCAACAGTACGTAGGAGTCTTTTTCACGGACCAATCCGATGCTGATACCAGCCACTGGGTTGGTTATCGGAACTCCCGCGGCCATCAAGGCTAAGCATCCACCGCAGACACTGGCCATCGAAGATGAACCGTTGCTTTCGAGGATGTCGCTGATCAAACGAATCGTGTACGGGAAATCATCTGGATCCGGCAGAACTGGCTCGAGCGATCTCTCGGCGAGCATTCCGTGACCGATTTCACGTCGACCTGGAGCGCGAATAGGACGGCATTCCCCGACCGAGAACGATGGGAAATTGTAGTCCAACATGAATTTTTTGCTGTACTCCTCGACAAGCCCGTCCACGCGTTGTTCATCTCGCGGGGTACCGAGCGTGACTGTCACGAATGCTTGAGTCTCACCACGCTGGAACAAAGCCGTTCCGTGAGTGCGTGGAAGCAAATCCGACTCGCAGTGAATCGGTCGCAAGCTCATGCTGTCTCGGCCATCCGCACGTCTTCCAGCCAAAATCAAATCCCGAACAACGCGGTTTTCGAGCGTATGCCATGCGCGATACAAAGTATCTTTGGTGATTGCACCCTCGGCCTGCGGATCCGGGATCAATTCGGCTAACGCGGTTTCGCGAAGTGCGTTGCATGCATCGTTGCGTGCTTGCTTTCCTTCGGCTTGCTTAGCATCCTTAAATCGATCGTAGTAGGACGACTTCAAGCGACCCACGATTTCGGTGTCATCCGGAATCGGGAAATGGGCCTTGGTCGGCTGGATTTTTTCAAAAAGCTCGCGTTGCAGACCGATGATCTCGCGGCAAATACCGTGAGCAAATTTGATGGCATCCAGCATTTCGCTTTCGGGGATTTCCTGTGCAAACCCCTCGACCATAACGACTTCACGTTCATTGGCAGAGACGATCATGTCCAAATCGCTGTCTTCCAATTGCGCGTGCGTCGGAAACGCTACAAAGTTTCCATCGACACGGCCAACGCGAGTTGCAGCGATCGGGCCGGTAAACGGTAGGGCGCTAATGAACAATGCACATGCGCCACCGTTCATGGCCAGTACGTCTGCGTCGTTCTGAACGTCGCTGCTCAATACAATCGATTGAACCTGAACATCGTCGCGGAATCCTTCTGGAAACAGCGGGCGAATTGGGCGGTCGATCAACCGGCTAGTCAGCGTTTCCTTTGTCGTTGGCCGAGTTTCACGCTTCAGGAAACCACCCGGGAATTTGCCGGCGGCTGCAAATCGTTCTCGATAATCGCAGGTCAACGGAAAGAAGTCTGTACCTGGCCTAGATGGACCAGTGGAGACTGCATTCAGGACAACGGTATCGCCATATTGGCAGAGCACGCAAGAGGTGGCTTGTTTCGCAAGCTGGCCAGTTTCAAAAGCCAAAACGGAATCGCCGATTTTTTTTTCTACTCGAATTTTCACTAAAATATTTCCTTCAAAAATCTACATTCAAATCAACAGTCCTGGGCCGTAGGGCAGATCCTGCCTAAGGTCGTTTGGTAGAAGAAGGGCGACCCATTCCAATCAAGACGACCGGCGATCCACTCGCCGAGAACTTGTAAGAGAACGACAAAAAAGAGATGACAAAAGAGGCCACCCATTGGCCTCACCGACTTTCAACACGCTTCCCCATGGCGAACTGAACGCGACAGGATTATTTATGTGGGCTTAACCACATCCAACATCAATCTTGAGCGATGCGCACGCTACCAAGAAATTCAAAACGCAATCAACAAATGCCAAGGGCTGGTTCAAGCGAACCAGCCCAAGATCTCAATTTACTACTTGCGGATATTCAATTTGCCAATCAAATCCAAATACCGCTGCGGGTCATGCTTGCGAACGTAATCCAAAAGCGATCGTCGCTTGCTAACCATTCGAAGCAAACCGCGTCTGCTCGAATAATCACGGACGGCACCACGCATGTGCTCGGTCATTCCATTGATTCGTTCCGTCAACATCGCAATTTGCACATCGGGCGATCCATTGTCTCCGTCGTGTGTGCGGAATTGTCCAATAATTTCTTGTTTTCGTTCTTTTGTAACGGTCATGTAAAGAGAAACTCACATCTGCTTAAAACAACGACCTCAGGATTTCCGGGAGGCCTAGATTCTTAGATTTGAATGCCGAATGTTACCTCCTTTTTCCAGTATTGCAACGGCAATTCACCCCAACGCTCGGTTAGAATGGTTTGGCGTGCACAGGGCCCCGGCTACCAACGGCGATTCAGACTGCACTATTTTTCAACCGAATAAACACCCGCCGCTCCACCTAACACCCAATTCTGTTGGTAATCGCACCGAATGTCCTTTCTCAACACCTTTCGAATCGCCATGCGTGCCTTGGCAAAAAACAAGCTTAGAGCTGGCCTTACTATTTTAGGCGTCGTCATTGGAATCGCTGCCGTAACGGCTATGGTCTCCATCGGTACCTCAGCCAGTGAATTGGTGCAGGGTGAGTTTAAAAACCTTGGCACCAACGTCATCGTATTGCAACAAGGAAACCGTCGCGGAGGGCGAGCTGCCCAACTCCCTTCGATTACAGCTGCCGATGTAAACGCTGTCGGCCGCGAATGCGCCAGCGTCCTGGCGGCCACCCCAATCGTGGGGGCTGCCGGCCAAGTGATTTCCGGTAACAACAATTGCCGACCGCGGGATTTGATGGGAGTTGGGGCTGATTTTTTGCTGGTTCGAAATTGGCAAATGCGTTTGGGAGCTTTTTTCTCAGACGGGGACATCAATAACGCCAATAAGGTATGCGTGGTCGGCCACACAGTCGTCAAGAAACTTTTCCAAACATCCAACCCGATTGGTCAGAGTGTCCGCGTCAAAAACATTCCGTTCGAGATTGTAGGAGTATTGGCTAGCAAAGGAGCCAACATCGTGGGGGACGACCAAGATGACGTTGTCCTGATGCCCTACACCACTGTGCGCAAACGACTTCAAGGGAGCAATTTCAACAATGTGGACGTCGCGCTCATCTCAGCTCGCAGCACTGAACTAATGAGCCAAGCACAGCAGGAGATCGAAGCGTTAATGATGGATCGACACCGTATCGGCTTGGGGCAACAGCCTGATTTCCAAGTCGCAAACACGACTGAGATTGCGGGAGTTTTCAGCCTCGTTACTGGCACCCTTACCGCCATGCTGGCCTCCATTGCGGGAATATCGCTTGTGGTTGGGGGCGTCGGCATCATGAACATCATGCTCGTTTCGGTAACCGAACGCACGCGAGAAATCGGTATACGAATGGCAGTCGGGGCTAGACCGCGGGATATCCTGTTGCAATTTTTGGTCGAGTCGATGGTGCTCTCGGTTATCGGCGGCGCGATCGGAGTCCTGCTGGGTGTGTTGGGATCCGTCTCACTTACCATGGGTATCAATGCCATTTCATCGGGCAAAGACTGGCCCATCGTTGTCAGTCAGTCGGCTGCGATTGGAAGTCTCGTTTTTTCGGCAGCGGTCGGAATTGGCTTCGGTTTTTATCCAGCTTGGCGGGCCAGTAGACTCGACCCAATCGACGCCCTTAGATACGAGTAAGGTTTGACAAAACCCCCTTTCCTGTTCACATTGGATACTAGAGTTATTGCTCCTCATTCAAGTTTTGTAGGCGAGTGTGAACGACGAAGAAGAATTGATTCAGTCCGCACTTGACGGCAATAGCTCCTCTTTTGAAGTCTTGGTGACTCGTTATCAAGACCGTTTGTACACGGCCATGATCAGTGTTGTAGGTAGCACCGACGAAGCGGAAGACGTCGTTCAAGAAGCGTTTATCCAAGCCTACATCAAACTCGATACTTTCCAACAAAACAGCCGTTTTTTTACTTGGCTGTATCGAATTGCATTCAACTTTGCACTGGCCAGACGCCGGCGCCGACGCAGCCACCTGTCCCTCGAAGAAAGCCGGGAGGTTTCAGGTTCCGAACCCAAGTCAAAAACGGAAGCCCCTGATTCGCGAATGTCTCGGTCCGAAGAAGTGGATTTGGTCCACCAGGCTCTAGCGATCCTGTCCGAGGACCATCGATCGATCCTCGTCCTTCGCGAGATGGAGGATTTGGCCTACGAAGAAATAGCAGAAGTTCTTCAAATCTCGATCGGGACAGTTCGGTCCAGACTGAATCGCGCCCGTCTTGCATTGAAAGAGCAACTGGAAAAATTCCCCCAGTGGAATCCAGAATCGTAATAAATCAACCCGGCGGCCAGACCAGCGTTCGACCGCCTAAGACATGATAATGAATGTGTCCAACGGATTGACCACCATCGCGACCGCAATTCATGACGACTCGGTAGCCCGACTCGTGGATATCGAGCATTCTTGCTACCTTTTGAACGACGATTTGCAAGTGTCCTAGCAGATTTGCATCGTCTACCGAGGCAGTTTCGAGCGAGTCGATTTGCCGTTTTGGAATCACCAATACATGAACCGGCGCCTGGCCGTTTGCATCATGAAACGCCAAGCTCAATTCGTCTTCGTAGACGATTTTGGCCTGGATTTCTTTTCGTACGATTCTGGAAAAAATGGTTTCTGGCATGGTTGCTTAAAAGTTGGATGTCTTTGAAAAGTCCGACGTTCTGCGATTAGCAAAGTTACTTTGCCGTCCAGCCTCCATCGACTGTCAATAAACTGCCAGTGCAGTAGCTGCTTGCTTGGCTCGCCAAAAAAACAACCGCTCCTTGTATTTCTTCCAGTTTCCCCCAACGTTCTAGGGCTGTTGCCCCCAGGATGTTGCGCTTCGCATCTTCGGTATCAGCAATGGATTCGTTCATTGGCGTTAAAAAAGGTCCCGGGCAAATGGCATTCACCGTGACTCCATTCTTGGCCAACTCAATCGCAAGCGAACGGGTCATTTGGACAACAGCCCCTTTACTCGACGCATAAGGAGTCCTATTCGCCAAACCTACCGTCCCCAGCGTGCTAGCGATATTGATAATACGACCGGAGCTTTGCCGTTTCATGAACGGTACAATATTCTTGGTCAAGTACCAAACGCCAGTCACATTCACATCGCAAACTTTCCGAAATTCCTCTAGGGATAGGGCCTCAATAGGGCCTCGGATATTGATGCCAGCGTTGTTGACGAGAATATCAACGCCCCCGAGTTTCTCGACCGACTCGTCCGCGAATTTAGGAAACGCTTCGGTATCGCCTATTTCCAGCCCCATTCCGTAAACGGATTGGTTGGTGGCTTCCGCGATGGAGTCGGCGACGCGCTCAGCATCATCGGTTTTTCTAGCTGTCAGTAGAACTTTTGCGCCACAACTGGCCATTGCCACAGCCATCGCTGTCCCGAGGCCTCGTGAGCCGCCGGTGATGATGGCTCGACGACCCGAAAGATCGAACATTCGAGGACCTAAGAGCCAAGAATTCGGGATTGTTGTCATGGGCCATCGTCGAGGGAGTGGGAAGAAATGATTGAGACTCTGGGCTAGGAGTGCGGGTTGCACTTCCGACCTGAGCAATCTGGACTAGAATTCACCGACCGATAGATTAGCGTTCGGACGCGTTTTTTGCGACTGAGCCCCGACGAAATTAACAAACCAGAAAGAAGATTCCAAGCGATGCGCGACTATGACGTTTGTGGCCTAGGAAATGCCATCGTCGATATATTCTTGGAATTAGACGATTCTGAGTTTGCTTCGCTCGCATTCGAACGCGGAACGATGCGATTAGTCGATGCCGAAGAACAAAGCAAACTGTTGCACCTTTTTTCGGAGGGGCATCGTGAACTTCGCCTGGTAAGCGGCGGTTCCGTTGCCAACTCTGTGATTGGCGTTTCGCAATTAGGCGGTCGTTCGGCATTTATTGGTTGTGTTGGCGACGATCGTTATGGTCTGCATTACGCGGAAGAGTTCAATGACCTCAAGATCAACATCGGAAATCCAATCATGGTCGGCGAAACAACCGGAACGTGCATTGCCCTAATTACCCCCGATGCCGAACGGACCATGCGGACCTGCTTGGCGGTATCAAGCCATTTGGCAGCCAAGCATGTCGACACACATCGTATCGCCCACTCCACCTGGTTGTTCATTGAAGGGTACGTTTTTGCTAACCCAGCCACAGGACAAACGGCAATTCGAGAAGCGATCCGAGCAGCCAAAGCGTCAGGAACCAAAGTCGCGTTAACATGTTCGGATGCATTCATTCCAGAAGTGTTCGGTGACGCATTTCAAGCCGCGCTAGCAGAAAGCGATTTGCTTTTTTGTAATGCACCTGAATCGATCGCCGTGACCAAGGCAGCAACCAGCGAAGCGGCTTTTGCAGCCCTCAAATCTCTGGTGCCCAACTGCGTTGTTACCGACGGTCCTCATGGTGCGTTCGTTCGGTACGATGGCGAAGAGTCGCATGTTCCTGCATTTGCCTGCCACCCGAAGGACCTAACCGGCGCAGGAGACATGTTTGCAGGTGCCTTTCTCTACGGTATTACGCATGGTTACTCACCCGCGATTGCAGCCCGCGGAGCCAATTTCATGTGCATGAACGTCATTACCCAAGTGGGCGCACGACTGCAAGAAGACGCAAAATCGCTATGGGAAGAAGGATTAGATGATCATCGCGCTGACGATGTCGGTGGTTGAACGCACGAGTGGTGCCGTCCGACTAGCGAGTAAGTCACCCTCCCTCGCTCCCTCGGGGAGGCTCGGCCGGAGGGTGACTAATCGGACGACTTCGATTGACACTTCGTCAATCAGTGCTGCGACAAAGTTCGAGTACCTCTTCGAGTTGGATCTGGCCTTCATAAAGGGAACGACCAATGATGGCGCCGGCGGTCTCTTGTCGGATCAATTCGCGAACATCTTGCATGGTGGTGACCCCCCCAGAGCAAATGACGGGAAACGGGCTAGTTGCTTGGATTTCGGCCAGCGAATTGAAGTTAGGTCCTGCCATCATCCCATCTTTCGAGATGTCTGTGTACACGACCGCCACACAAGCTTTGGTGTGCTGTGCTACGCGATCCACCAGTTCACCGGCGGGCGTTTGGGAATTCTCTAGCCACCCTTCGGTCGCGACCATTCCATTGAGCGCATCCAATCCAAGCACCAAATGGCCTGGATACTTTTCACACATTTTTGCAAACCAAGCAGGGTCCTTTAAGGCTGCAGTACCGACCACTAAGCGAGATATACCCAGTTTCAGCAACCGTTCAATCGTCGCTTCGGTTCGAACGCCGCCACCTAATTGAACGATTCGATTTTCGGCCACAGCAACAATACTGAGAATTGCCTGCTCGTTCACGATACTTCCAGACTTAGCTCCGTCCAAATCCACACAATGGAGGAATTGAGAACCAGCCTCGAACCACCTCGTCGCAACGTCTGCCGGGCTATCGCTGAAAATCGTGTTTCGGCTGTAGTCGCCCTGTTGTAATCTCACGCATTTGCCACCGAGCAAATCAATCGCAGGCCAAATTTCCACATTGAACTTTCATATGTAACTGATTACCCTCCCTCGGGGAGGGTCGGCCGTAATGAAACCTTAAAGATTCTTGCAGCCCAACAGACTCAACCGCTAAACTCAAATGCGAGAAGGTTCCACTTTGGGCAAGTTTCGCAAAACCCGCGGCATCACGCAAGAAGCAACTGTAAAGATTCCCAATGGATGCGGAACATAGAACTACGGTCGATTCTTGGCCGGAG
>JANMHA010000300.1:0-6783 GCA_031374925.1 Pirellula sp.
TCCTGCGTGGCCTCGAAGGTCAGCCAAGCCCGAGGACTTCCTTCGCGTGCAGGTGTACATTGTAACGAGAGCCCCCGTCGGACATGGTTGCATTCGGTTTCGTTCTTTCGAGGACTGCGTCGGGCGTGGCCTGAGTTGCTAGGAGTACTATTGCAGGCGATTGCTGAAAGTTGTTTGATGACCGCCTCAACCGTGTCTCGTTCCTGCTCGCCGCCTAAGAATTACCGGACCGTGCAGCTAACTGCATATGGATTTCGACGCTCCGGCGTGTCAAACCGGAGCGAGTTGGCGGTGGGCAAACATACCTGAGTTTGTTCCGTTACCGTGGGTTTACCGTTCCCAGTCGGCGTCCATCGTGCTCAAATGTTCTTGCTTAATAAATTCAATCGTTCACTCGTCTGGTAAATCCTTACCTGACAAGTCCGAATTCACTGCCGAGGATGAGTCGAATTGAATTCTTTCGCTATCGGGATGACGAGAAGTCGTAATCACGTTTTCGCCGGACTTCACTAGCCACTCAAACAAATAGACTGCGCGAAGAGTTAGTAGCCCTACGTTGCGATTCGCAGTAGAATGACACGGTAAACCTCGCTCGTTAGAGAGATTGGCCGATCAAGTGATCAAGACCGCATAAACGCAATATACAATATATCTGTGTGGAGAAAAATCATGGCACTCAACATGATCAGTCTTAAGGCCAAGCTTGTCACCTTGGGGCTTGTAAAGGCGGACGACTGGGATGCTGCTGCGGCAGAAGCCGGTGATGTTGACGACTTTGTGCCCGTTCTAAAACGCCTCAATGAACGCTTTCCAGACGATGACTCTGCGATCGGAGAACGCCTCCCAATCCTTACGCTCTATCAGGTGGACGAAATCGTGGCCGACCGAATCAAGCGGCTCAGACTCGGCAACTACCTGCTCCTTGAGAGGCTCGGTGGCGGCATGGGTCACTACAGGCCGGGAATTCGGTCGAGATTCGCCAGGCGGTCGATTGGATCATCGCCGTCGCCGAAGTGCTTAGCTTCGCCCATGAGATGAAAGTCGTCCACCGTGACATCAAGCCGAGCAACATCATCTTAACAGAATCGGGAAATTTGAAAGTTCTCGACCTTGGGCTGGCGCGTCTCGCGAGATCGGTCGGCAGGGCGACCAAACGCCACTCATTATCTCGCGCGCTGACCAGGTGGAAATGGCAGTCGAAAAAAAGGCCAGTCTGGCAGCCGAAAAGTCGGCCAGTTGATCCGGGGGTGACTTGGGACCGCCGAGGCTTAACCGCGGGCCCGTATTTTTCCATTGGTATCCAGTTGCCAAAGACAAGGGATTGGATTTTACATGTGGGATCGGAGTCTTTGGTATGCAAATCGATGATTCCGATGATCTCGATCTTTGCGTGACTATACTCACACCCAAAGGTAAAAAATGGAATTGGACAAAACTACGATCGATTGACACATCCGCCGAGGTTAACAGGCTGCATGATACGATTCGAAGCATTTTCGAGGATGACGTTGACGTCACGATCGTTTGTGAATCACCCGACTTTCCGTTAGGATAACTTGTTGAATGCCGACAGAATCCGGACGAACATATAAAGGACTAGATTCTGCGTCGTTGTTCTAGGGACGAGCGGGGGCGGTTAGCGAGATTCCCGAATTCGGCTGGATGAACCGCTAGCTCATCTGTGGAAATGACGTCGACTGCAGGATCGATCAAGCAACAATTAGCCTCTTCCCTAGCCGCAATCTTGCCATCCACATATGGACGCAGAGGTAGCCAGCGCCCGGCCGCTTCCACAAGTTGGATCCTTCCCAATGTGGACATTGGCTCCGGCCGATTAGACTACGCCTGCTGGATCGGTGTAGCGGCGATCAGCGTCTGGCAGCCAGCCAGATCAACCTGAAGGTTCAGTCTTATTTCGCGGCCTGCGTCTTCCGGATGTAGAATTGACAGCACAGACTTACCCGATACTCAAGAAGATTGAGGTTACCTACGATTTCATTATGGATCGCTGGTCGGAGAGTGTTCCGCAGGGTTTCAATCTGCGTTTGACATTCGGAGATAATGCGAATGATGATCGGCGAGGGAAACGCATTTATTTCACCGCTACCAGTGGTCTTGATATGCTTCAGGACTGGAAGGGTGAATCGCTAGACTGAAGTACGCTAGCTACGGTCGTCGGCGAGGAAGTGTGTCGATGGTTCTCCGTTCGCAATGGAAATGAGATTCTTCGATCATGAAATCGTTCTTTCTTTTGTTTTTTTTGTTGCAGTCCTACATCATTGCCCAAGATTTCGAAGAGACTTTTCGCATTGAGAATGCAAAACTTGTGGCTGATGTTCGTCAAACGCGAAAGGAGATTCTAAAGCACTCGCGAAGCGAGTCTAATCCTTGGGAAGGTGAGTACCTAGGGAACTCTGGCGCTGATACCTTCACATCCATTTTCGTATCCGTCAAACATGGTATAGCGACATTGGAACATGGCATTTTTGGAGTGCACGCAGGAAATTGTGGGGTGATCGTAGTTAATGATTCTGAGTTGTCCGTCTCCCTATAATACGCTGAGAAACATGCTGGGGAATTCCCTAAAACTTTTTTGATCGTTTCCTGGGGCGATGCGTACTTCTTGGTTCCAAAGGGCCGTGTTCATGGCTTTTGTCTTCGCGCCGAGGATAGCGACCGGACACTGCTAACTTCGGCATTCTGCCTGGAAAGAACGCGACCAAAGAAACTTAAGGGGCTTCCCTCGATACCCGAAAAGTATAGGGCCTTCCTTTCGTCTGATGCTATAAAAACTCATGTTGTCGGAATCAAGAAAGCCACGATTGAGAAGTTGCCGAATGGTTTTCTGAAAATAACCCAGACCGTCTCGCTTGATTGCGGCGAACAAGCGGGTGTTTACGTGGGGATGGAATTCGAATCCTCGCATCCTGGTGCCGTACTGACGGTAACTAATCTCGACAAAACGGAATGCACATGCGCCTTTGAAAGTATCGAGCACCCGCTCTCAGAAATGGCTGAAGGACTAGCAATCGGCATGTTGTTTGGAACCGTGAGATACTAGCGCCAGTACGAACGTGGGTGGACTAGCTGCTAGCTTCCCAGATTCGGCAGGATTCACGGCTACCTCATCCACTGTGGAAAGCGTCGTACTCCTGCAGGATCGGCCTAGCAGCAACCTAGCAGCTACCACAGCGGCTAAGCATAACTGATTAAAGCGCGCGAACCTTTTGCATCGGATCGTGTCAGAACGTTTCCACTAGATTTTCGAAAACTATCAAGACGATCGGACTAGCCATTGATTCGCCCGACGATCGAAACGGATTTTGACGCCCTAATCGCGATTGCGACCGCTTCCGGCCTATTTGAGCCAGACCAAACGGAGCTTCTGTCAAATATGTTGCAATCGCCGAGTGAACATGATGTCTGGTTCACAGATGATGATGGTAACGGTCCGGTTGGAGTTGCATACATGGCACCTGAAAAGATGACCCATGGAACGTGGAACCTCTATTGGATTGCTCTTCATCCAAATCATCAACGGAGTGGTCGCGGAAAGGCTATTCTTCGCCATGTTGAAAATTGGCTGACCGCGAGAGGGGAACGACTGTTGTTAGTAGAAACCGCCGGTATTGACGAATTTGAATATGTACGCGAATTCTACGTGAACAATGGGTTTGAGGCAGAGGCACGAATTCGGGACTTTTACGATGCGGCTGTCGACAAGGTAGTCTTTCGAAAGGTCTTGAACCCAAACGTGGGATAACCAAGCCTCGGCGTAGGACACGTATTTCGCTGGACGTTTCCCCTAGGCCACCAGCTTCCCATCCACATGTGGACATAGCTCGCTCCAGCCTTCGGCTGCTTTCCACAGATTTGTTGAGCCTCCGCTATTTACCGGAGGCACTCTCGGTCCTTAATCTCGCGGGCACCTTGATAGGCGACCTTGAACTCAAGCATCTTCACGGGGTGAGTGTACTGATTCTCCGAGGCACTCGCGTTACCGACGCCAGATTAATCCACCTTGAAGGGAATTTGATTCATCTCGATCTGCGCGACACTGCGGTTACCGATGCTGGGATTGAACGATTTACTGAGCTACATTCATTCTCATCCCTGCGACTGTTGAGGCTGAAGGGGAGCCGTGTCACGAACGCGGGTCTTCAAAAATTGCGAGCCGCGATGCCGAACGCAACGATTGAATAGCAAACGCCATATTCACACAGATGGACCGCCGCCTGTGAATACCAGCCTCTACCATTTCCACAGGTTGGACTGAGGCGGGATTCGGAAGTAGCGCATCTACTGTGCAAGTGGCGTTCGACTGTTGGAACGGATAGACTGAAGTTTACTAGCGGCGGGGGAGCGTATTGGCTTGGAGTCGTAATCCTTTTGATCCGCTTCGATGCTGTTGGGGAATACTGCTAATTGTTCGTCTTTGAAACTACTCACCAACGCAGGATGGCCGCAGGTGCAGAAACGAAAGTACTTGGTCAAAATTGCAAGAGCACTGCTCGGTGAAACACGGATTGGCGCAGTCGGTGCGTTCCTTCAGTGGTTGGCACTATCGATCCTCATTTCACAAGTTCTTTTGGCGGAATTACTCGCGCCTTGGATCGCCATCAGTTTGTCTCTTGTTGGCGTGGCCATTTTAGGCTCTGGAATCATTCTCGCATTTCGCGGTCAATCGCTGGGGCCAATCGTCGTAATGCCCGCTCTCCTGGGTATCGCGATTCTCGTAATCCTAAGCGTATTGCTCTATCCAGTCAGATGGCTGACAAAAAACGGGTCAGACGCGACCTTTCCCGATCAGTGAACATTCGATCTTTCTAGTTGCGCGACCTCATCGGGATCGGGTAGACTGATGTACGCTAACGTCTGGGAAGCGTAAATTTCCAAGATTCAGGGATAACTATCGCAAACTGGGGTGAATACAAGTTAGCCAATTTAAGAACCATAAGCAGGTCGATTCATGCTCCAACACCCAACATGTATTTTGTTGACGTTTGCAATTTTTGCGCTTTCAATGTCAGTTGTTGACGGCCAACAGTTGGGTTCGAGTACGGAACGAAGTAACGGGTGGTACTTGAAGTTTCGATATGGAGGAGGAACCCCCAAAGATGCAGGCGCTCTTGGGCATTGCACAGCAACCATTACGAAGACCGGAAAGGTGCGAATCGAGTCGAAAGGGCGGCGAGTTGAAGCGAGCTATCGGCGGGGAAGCGTTTTGGAGTGGGGTATTTAGCCGTGTAGTTGATCGTTGGATTGCCTCCAAAAACATGCGAGCCATTCTTGCGAAACACGACACGGCAGGATTGCGAATTTTTCAGCCGATCAATCGTGTGTTCCCACTCAGGCGTGATATTCATGGGTATCGCATTTTCCAATTAATTAGTAATTCTCATGTTGACGATAAATACATTCGAAGTATACCCCATCTGGCTGGTCGAGTAGGCAGGCGAGCTGCTTGTTGGTTTGAAGCCGAGTCAACACCGACGCTCCGGTGTGTCAAACCGGTGCGAGTTGGGGTAGGCGAACTCACATCCGTTTTTTGCGTCCCTGCCCCAAGCTTGCGACCAAGAGACGCAGCATGGCTTCGATGTGGATTGGCCGCACTGGGCGGGACCGGGACCGGCGGGCAGTTACGTCGCGCCGTGGAAATTCCCGGCGTCGCTGAAGGTCGAGGGCAAGGCGGGTGAGCACATCGAGGACACGCTGTCTTCGCATGTGGTGACGTTCATCCGCGAGAACAAGGATCGCCCGTTCTATGCGAACTACTGGCAGTTCAGCGTCCATTCGCCGTATGACGCGAAGGACGAACTCGTGGCGAAGTATCGCAAGCTCGCCGATCCCAAGAATCCGCAGCGCAATCCTGTCTATGCCTCGATGGTGGAAAGTCTCGACGACGGCGTGGGCCGCGTGCTTGACGCGCTCGATGAATGTGGCATCGCAGATAAGACGATCATCGTCTTTTTCTCCGACAACGGTGGCGTGAGTTGGGCAGGCAAGGACGGCGACGCGGAGCACAAGAGTGCACGCTTCCAGGCGGATATGAAGTCGCCTCCCACCAGCAATCTTCCGCTGCGCAACGGCAAGGCGAGCCTCTACGAAGGCGGCGTGCGCGAGCCGTGCCTCATCGCGTGGCCCGGTATTGCGAAGGCCGGCACGGTGAATGACACGGTGATTCAGAGCATTGATTGGATGCCCACGCTGCTCGACATGGTGGGCGTCCCACTAAGTGTTCACGTTCCGAGGGTCATTGCATACCTTCGGAAAAACGCTCAATGACTGACTTTCTGAGTAGAATTACATGCGACAGGCGTTTTCCACATGATGTTGCGTGGGAGTATTGGGAATTCCTAGGAGCACAAACACTGTGGACGTTGGCGCTGGCTGCTTGCTGTGGGACAGTGTTTCGATGTTGCCAACGCACAATCGCTTCGATTAGAATTCAAGGCTTACAGGCGGCTTTTGCCACTTACGAGAGACCGCTGAACTAATACGTTTTGCATTAACGAAACCGGTCCTAAATGGCTATCGACAAAAACGAGGAACGCAGATTCAGACTGTGGAGCATTAGTCGCGCCAACACGCCAGTTGCGCCTGGTACAGGCGCTATTTTTCCGGTTCAAGTCGTCAGGAACGCTTCGTGGCATTTTCCTGCAGTAAGTCCCGCCGTACTTCAGTTCCTCGGGAAAGCAATTCCTAGTAAGAGAACAATTGGAATTTGTCTTGCTATCGTCTTCGTTTCGAGTGTTTTATATTCTTGGATCTCGCCTCACGCAG
>JANMHA010000332.1:0-9328 GCA_031374925.1 Pirellula sp.
AACGGCATTTTTGCCGTCAACATGAATGGAATGTGGGCCCAAAACGCTAGCTGGGTCCGCAGTCACTCCGTCGATAATGCTGGTCAAGGATTTCAGGTTGATCTGGGTATGCACAATTTCTCCAATGGTTATACCGAATGATGATGATTACGTGTATCGCAGCGTCATCGGAAGGGATTGACTAACTAACGACGCGTTGGCCTTTTGCCCGGGTCAAGCAAGAAAAGGCAACGCAGGAAAGATTCGAGCCATTCGTCTATGGCTAAGATCGCGTCCCAAAAGTGGCGGCAAAGCCAAACAGGACCACGGCAGACGACCCAAAACGGCGACAACAACCGATTGATGAAAACGGCGAGCTTCGCAACCGAGCGTTGAAAAAACATTGGTAATCTACGACAATTTTCCCTTTTTTCGAGGTTGCCGTCAAAAACCAAGGTATCGGTTGCAGGTTCCAATGGCAATTGGGCTCGAATCGCTATCGGATCCGAAGGACGGGAGAGGAGGGGCCGACTGTTGTTTGGACTGCCGCAAGACACGGGTGTATCGACGAAGACTCGTTGAACCTTGCTCGTAGAAAGGTTGGTGCGGGTGGCATCGACGGTTCGAGACCGTCGGTGGGCGGTTTGTACGGTTGAGGACTTTACCGTTTCAACGATCGCGGTTGGCACGTCTACAGGACGATGGGCGAGATTATTGTCTATCGGCTCCTCTTGCGGGTCGGCAAGTCCCTCCTGCGCCATCCAACGGCATTGGACTTGGTGGTAGGCAAGGGCTCGATCGATGCGTTTCCAAATGTCGGCATTCCGAATTGGTTGAACGGCACCGAAATGTTCCCAGGAATAGTCATTGTCCCGCCACTCCGATAGTCCATATTGAAGTCCGCGTGTGACATATCGACTCGTCGTCACCAACGTAACTCGGCTCGGTTGTTCTAACGCTTCTAGACCACGCAAAACCGATATGAGTGCGGATCGATCCGGAGCGCATGCGATTTCTTGATCGGTTGCTTCGATTCGTTCGCCAGAAACGAGGTCTTCCAAAACAAATCGCCATCTGCCCCTTTGTGATCCCGCGTTCTCGCCGTTGGCAGATACATTGCCATCGCAGAATAGTAGGTAGTGCGGTTTTGGGGCAGTCATAACCAAGTCTCGTAAATCTCAAGGTCCGTTTGTCTGCGTAAGCTTGCGCGGTAACTCGATTCGTGCGAGAGTATCGGTTAGAAAAAAGGTGTCATTTCCCTATGAGGCTGCGCTTTGCGTTGAAACTGATGTTTATGCCGCCTGCGCAATTTCGATCAATGCTTGTACCGCCTGCGCAATTTGGATCCAAGTCGTTGCCGGCATGCCGTGCAACGGTCTTGCAAGTCTCTAGCCTGTGAAGCGTTTTCGTCCGCTCGGAGCTTGTCTCCGACGGGCACCGTTTTGGCGTCCTAACAGGGCCGAGCGTGTCCAGTTGATGTCCAGTTGATTAGGACGCCAAAACAAGGTTGAGGGGAGACAAGCTCCCCACAACCAGGACCTCAAAACCGCTGAATTGTCCGGTAGTCAGAAACCGAACGTTCAACTGGGCCATAACTTGCTTATTGCTGTTTTGGATCGATCCCGCCGTATTTTGGCACGGTAGGTTCCTTGATGTCCTTGAGCAAACGTGTAACGATTTTGTCGGTAGTCATTCCTTCGGCTTGTGCCTGGAAATTTGTGCTCAATCGGTGCCTTAGCACCGGAATCGCAATTTTCCGAATGTCTTCGATGCCGACGCTAAATCGGCCGTCCATCGCAGCGATGGCTTTGCCTGCATGAATGAGGAATTGGCCTGCTCGCGGTCCGGCTCCAAAATCGAGAAGCTCTTTCACAACTTCCGGTGCATCTGGTTCGGTTGGGCGGGTCGCTCGTACCAACGAGACGACGTACTTCACAATAAATGGACTGACGGCCACGCTCATGACCAGTTTCTGGATATTCATGATCGCTCTGGCCGAAAGGATCTTGCTCACTTCGGGCCGTTCGCTGCGGGTCGTCGAAGTCACAATCCGTTCCTCTTCTTCCGCGGTCGGATACCCAACTTTGATATTGAACATGAATCGGTCCAGCTGGGCTTCTGGAAGTGGATAGGTTCCTTCCTGTTCGATTGGATTTTGTGTTGCGATCGCAAAAAACGGTTCGGGCAGTTGGTACGTGTTCCTGCCGACCGTGATTTCACGTTCCTGCATCGCCTGCAAAAGTGCGGCTTGTGTTTTCGGCGGCGTACGATTGATTTCGTCGGCCAGCAAAATGTTGGTGAAGATAGGACCTTCGACGAAACGGAATTCGCGTTTTCCGTGCGAATCTTCTTCAAGAACATTGGTCCCCGTGATATCCGAGGGCATCAAATCGGGAGTAAATTGAATCCGTTTGAAGTTGACGTCGAGGATTTTAGCGAGCGAGGAGACCATCAATGTCTTGGCAAGCCCAGGGACCCCTTCGAGCAAACAATGCCCCTTGGTGAAAATAGCTGCAAAAAGCTGTTCGATGACCTCGTCTTGGCCCACGATCATCTTGCTGAGTTCGCTTCGCATCTGATCGCGATGCTCGCGGAACTCTCGCAACAAATCCCCGATGCTTTTTGCCGGTTTTCCCTGAGGCGCGTTGGACACGTTTTTGCAAGACTTTTGGTGCGAGGTCGGTTTCAGGCGAGCAATGCAATGCCCGGTAGGTGGGTATTGTCTCGCGACTGAGCCATCCAAGCAAGTAGCCCAGTGTGGCATGCCCACTAACTCGTGTGGCACGCCCAAAGCGACGCGTGGGCGTGGGACTTGAGGCCAATGGTGACACTTCTCGCTGAAAGCTACCATTCGATACCAGTCTTCGATGGCAATCCCGGGATTTTCGTACTCGTACTCAGCCATCGGCGGTACTCGTACTCGTACTCGATTCGAATCGCTGCATCGAGAACGCGTACCATTTCATTGAGTACGAGTACTATTGAAAGCAAAACGTGGTGGTGTTCGCCGAGAAGTGTCCAAATGTTTCTAGCAATTCCCACGCCCTTCGTAAACTCAGGGACGTGCCACACGATGCTACACTAGCGGTTGACCAGAATAACACGTTTCGATCTATTGCATGGCTTTTCAGGATCGGCCATTGGATTTTACTATGGACCAAAACACGACGCCTAGCACGGTTTTGACTCGCGAAAGTGTTCTTGCGATGCGAGACGCGGTTCTAGGGCAAGTCGAATTCGCACGCAGGTACACGCTCGACCTATTAGAGAATACTCCAGAAGAGCTTTGGCCCATCAGTCCGACAGGAGCAAGTTCGCATATCGCCTGGCAAGTTGGGCATTTGGCCGTTTCGCAATATGGACTGATGCTTTTCCGACAACGAGGCCGCGCCGAAGGTGACTTAGAGCTAATGCCCGGTTGGCTCCGCAAGCGATTCGGACGAGGCAGCGTGCCCCCCACGGACCCAATCGAAATCCCCACCAAGGCATCTTTGCTTGAGTGCCTTTCGAAAATCCATGCGGCATCCTTGGCAGCACTCCCTGGTTTTTCTGCAGAACAGCTGCTGCAACCGACTGAAATGCCTTACGCAGCCCATCCGAACAAGCTCGGGGCACTGCTATTTTGTCCGCTTCACGAGTCGATCCATATTGGTCAAATTGGAATTCTGCGCCGACTGCACGGACTAGCACCCGTTCGCTAGCAAATGACTAACGCGACATTCTGGTATTTGCCAAAAAGTGCAAGTCAGGCACAATAGGCAGCACCGGAACTTCTCAACACGACCAAAGGATGGGTCGCTATGTCGCTCGAGCCAAATCACCAAATTCATGAGAATCAGAAATTTGGTTTGCAGGACCGCCTCGCCTATTTTGTTTTTCGAATAGTGGTCTGTGCTGTTCAGATCCTTTCTTTGGAACGTTGTGATCGTATTTGCAGAATGTTGGCGCAAGTTTTTTCGAATTGGATTCCACTGCGTCAGTCGTTGATTCGTGAGAACTTGCAAATGATTTTTCCGGAGTGGGAGCCAGAACATTCTGAATACGTAACCGAAAAGATGTGGCACCACTTGATGTTGATGGGGTGCGAGATTGCTCAAGCACCGCGCAAGGTTCATCGCGAAAATTGGTATGAGCATTTCCACATTCCCGATCGCCGTTCCATGCTCAAGATCGTAATGGATGATCGTCCAACGGTTTTGGTGTCAGCGCACTTTGGGAATTTTGAGCTAGCAGGCTTTCTTACCGGTCTTTTTGGAGTTGCAACGACAACAGTCGCCAGGCCGCTAGATAATGGCTTTTTGCACAGCTACATCACCAAGTTTCGGTCGCTGGGAGGCCAGTACTTTTTAGCGAAGGAGGGTAGTTCACTACAGATACAGGAGCTGCTCAACCGAGGAGGTAATTTGACGCTACTGGCGGATCAGCACGCTGGTGCGAAGGGATGTTGGGTCGATTTCCTTGGCAAGCCTGCGTCGTGCCACAAGGGGCTTGCATTGTTCACGCTTTCGAGCGGTGCGCCGATGATTGTTTGTTGTAGTGTTCGGACCGGGGGCCCAATGAATTTTGAGCTTTCGGTTTTGGGGATTGCGGACCCTGTCGATGGAGGAGAACATTTCAGCAGCGTTTCCTCGTTGACTCGATGGTACAATCAGTGCCTCGAAACGATCATTAGATCTTTTCCCGAACAATATTGGTGGGTTCATCGCCGCTGGAGAGAACCGCCACCTCAACGACGAGCCAGCCGAGCAGCATAGTTATGACCAAAATTTACGAAGGCCTTGGCTTGTCCTGCATGTATCCAGAAAACTGGAGCCTTTCCGAAGATACCGACGAGGGACGCGTGGTCGGATTCACACTCGAAAGCCCAACCTCTGCTTTCATGACGGTGACCGAGTATTCGTGGACTGTTGCGCCGCGCGAAGCCTTGGAACAAGCTCAGGACATCATGAAGTCCGAATACGACAACATCGAATACGACGAAATCGATCCCGAACTTGAGTTGGATGGCAAGCCCTTGGCCGATAGCCGGGCTGGCGATGCGCACTTCTACTACTTGGATCTGCTGGTGGTCTCCAGGTTTGTGGCATTCACGGTCGATCGCAAAACGTATCTTGTTCAAATCCAAGCCGAAGATAGAGATTTCGAAGGGCTTGAAATGGTTTTCAAAGCGATGTTGGTCAGTATGCTCAAGTCGATCAATGTGGAATCCAAACGGGCCATAACTTAGTCAGCGAGAGTTGCGTGTCTATGAACCAGACGGTGATTATCTCAGCGAATCCCAAGTCCGGTTCGTTCAGTCGCCAAGGATTGGTACTGGAATTAAAAAGTGCCGTTGAGGCTCTCGGTTTTCGATGCGAGATCCACACCGACTTGAATCAGATGGCCAATCGATGTCAAGAACTCGCTGAGTCCGCTGAATTGAGGACGGTGGTTGCGGCTGGCGGTGATGGCACGGCATCGAAGGTTGCGAGCCTAATCCCTCACGACATACCGCTGACTCTGTTCCCCACGGGCTCGGAGAATCTACTTGCAAAGTACTTTTCCATTTCCGCGGATCCTGCTGCCTGTGCTCGTTTGATTCAGAAATTGCGAACCAATCCAATCGATATCATGATGGTTAATAGCCAGTTGTCGTTATTGATGGCGAGCGTCGGGTTTGATGCAGAAGTGGTTCGGAGCGTCCATCAATCGCGAAAGTCACATGTTTCCAAATGGACGTATTGGTCTGCGATTGTAGGAACACTTTATCATTACCAATGGCCGATGCTGAGAATCTCGATTTACGATGAGAATGGTCGAAAGCTGGAGGAGATACATGGCGGTTGGGTCTTTGTATTCAATGTGCCTCGCTATGCGGCTGGCCTTTCGATCATGAACGATGCGATTGAAAATGACGGCTACCTGGACGTGGGTGTTTTCGACCACGGCGGCTTCATTCGAAGTATGTGGTACTACTGGAATGTCGTTCGAGGAAAACATCAAATACTCAAGCAGTGGCGCCGTTTTCGCAGCAGTTCCATACAGATCGAAATCGCTGATTCGGTGATTAAAAAGGGACCGATTACGTCGTGCCAAGCGGACGGTGACTGGGTCTGTGAACTACCTGTTTCCATCCAAATCGTCCCCCGCAAGCTAAGAATCGTCGTTTAATCCGATCCGTAGGTCCGCATCTCCGAGGCGGACAACCTGCGTAACTGCCGCATCTCCGAGGCGGACAACCTGCGTAACTGCCGCATCTCCGAGGCGGACAACCTGCGTAACTGCCGATTGCCCAAATGGAAGGAACGTAGTTCACCGTTACGTCTCGTGATATACTAGAGTGTCTTTGGACTTACCTCCCAGCCCACCAACTCTCCGCGGAGCTTGACGCAACGATGCTTACCTTTACCGGAAAAGGATCCTCCCAAACTTGCAACGGAGTGACTCGCCGTGACTTTTTGCAAGTGGGATCGTTAGGAGCCATTGGCCTCGGATTGCCGCAGTATCTCGCCGCGTCCGAAGCAGGCAAAGTCGACCCGAGCAAAAGCAAACGTTCCGCCATCATGATCTTTAACCTTGGCGCGCCGAGTCAAATCGATACGTTTGACATGAAGCCTGATGCAGCTGTCGAGATTCGCGGTCCCTTCCAGCCAATCGCTACCAACGCACCTGGTATGCAAATTTCAGAAATCCTGCCGCTTCACGCCAAGATCGCGGACAAATTCTCGCTCGTTAGATCTTGCTTTCATCGTGGGGCTGCCGTTCATGATGCAGGTTGGCAGATCATGCAAACCGGTCGGCAGTTCGCCGGAGGGGTAAACACACCGCACGTCGGTTCGGTTGCAAGTTACATGTTAGGTCGTCGTTCCGATTTGCCTCCGCACGTGGTCTTGCCTGAGACAATGGGGCGAGGAGGAGGCAATCTACCGAATGGACAGGCTGGCGGTTTCTTAGGCAAAGCACACGATCCGTTCGCATTGATGGCCGATCCATCTCAAAAGGATTTTAAAGTTCCCGATTTGCTTCCGCCAGATAACATCGGAACGGCTCGTATTGATCGTCGCAGACGAATGCGAGATGTTGTTGACAACACGATCCGAAACTTTGAATCGAGCGAATCTGCCAAGCTGATGGATGACAACTTCCAATCGGCTTATCGACTGATGACAAGTCCAGACGCTAGAAACGCATTTGATCTCAATCAAGAATCCATGGCTGTCCGCGAACGTTACGGCATGCATCGTTTCGGCCAATGCTGCCTGCTTGCCCGTCGTTTGGTTGAGGCAGGCGTTCGGTTCGTAACCATCAATACTTTTCTGACGGTATTCGACGAGATCAGTTGGGACATACACGGCAGCAAGCCGTTCACATCCATAGAAGGGATGAAGAACGTGGTGGCTCCGATGTACGATCAAGGATATTCAGCCTTGATTGAAGATCTTTATCAACGTGGAATGCTCGACGACACATTGGTTTGCAACTTAGCCGAATTTGGTCGAACGCCGAAAGTGAATCCGGCGGGTGGACGTGATCACTGGCCTCAGTGCTTTACCGTCTACTTCGCGGGTGGAGGCATTCAAGGAGGCCGAATCGTTGGGGCGAGTGATCCGATTGGCGCGGTACCAGTGGAACGACCGACGGAGCCGCCCGAAATCGTCGCGACCATTTTTCATTCACTTGGCCTGAATCTCGAGAGCCACCTGCCAGGACCAGCAGGTCGCCCCTTCCCGCTAGTTGACTTCGGTAATCGCGAGATCAAAGAATTGTTTTAGAGGCTTATTGGTTCCCGGGGCAACGCTGAGAAGCATTTTCGTCCGATCGGAGCTTGCCTCCGACGGACGATCGGAGCTTGCCTCCGACGGACGCCGTTTTGGCGTACTAATACGCGGCTCAGACCCTAAATTACTTCACTTCGCTCCTGCCTCGACCGCCTAAGGCGGTCGAGGCAGGAGCGAAGTGCGGCGGTTAGCGGGCAGTTACGTAGTACGCCAAAACAAGGTTGAGGGGAGGCAAGCTCCCACTCAACCTAAGCGAATTGCTGGTGGAAATGCTTCACAGCGTTGCTTCACAGCGTTGCTTCACAGCGTTGCTTCACAGCGTTGCTTCACGGCCTAGGAGCGAGAGGCGACAATATCTCAGTTTCCCAACAATTCAGCGAGCACCACCAGCATCGCGTCGATTTGCTCATCGCTACCAACGCTGATGCGCAGGCCGTCGCCCCAACCCGCATAGTTCATGTAGCGGACCAAGATTCCGTTTTTCTTGAGTTGCTCATAAAGCGGTTTCAAGGGCCGATCGCTTCGAGTGCACCAAAGAAAATTAGCATGCGATTCAATCACGTCGAATCCGAGCGTTCGCAATGCTACGAACATGCGTGTTCGCGTTGCTACGATTCTGGCAACGTTTTGTTTTAGCCATGTTTGATCGGAAATTGCGGCGGTTGCGCCAGCTAAGGAAAGGAGATCTGTGTTGTAGGAATCCTTGACCTTGCGAAGCGTCTGCACAATCTCGGGATGAGCGACCAAGTATCCGAATCGAAGACCGGCCAATGCATACGATTTGCTCAGGGTTCGCGTTACGATAATCTTTGGGTTCCGCTGAATCAGTGCAATACAATTCGCGGGTGCAAAGTCCACATACGCTTCATCAACAACGACGGGGCAGTCCACACTATCCGCCAGTCGCAGGATAGATGCGTGATCGACGACTGTCCCGCTTGGACTGTTTGGATTGGGCAAGTAAATCAATTTCAGCGACTCATCCATTGCGAAAAAATTTGCGGATAAGCCAAAGTTTCTGTCGAAAGGCACTTCTTCAAATAGAGCCGACTGCAATTCGGCCAAAGTACGGTAAAGAATATAACTAGGGTAAGGAAGTCTGAGTTTTTGACCGGAACCAACGAATGCCCTCGTCAGAATCGTGAGGCAATCGTCGCTACCGTTTCCGCAGAGGATCATTTCTGGATCAACGTCCAGTACGTCTCCTGCTGCACGTCGGAAAGAGGTTCCGAGTGGGTCTGGATACCGTTCCAGTTTTGAAGTCGCTTGATGGATCGCTTCAATGACCCGAGGGGAGGGCGGGTAAGGATTCTCGTTGGTGTTGAGCTTGATGACTTTCCCCGTTTGCGGCTGTTCGCCAGGGGTATAGGGGCTCATCGAAGCGATTTCGCTGCGAAAGAATTTCTGGATGGAATCGCTAGTCATCTATTGGTTTGGGCAGGTGGTTCATTGTCGCCTTTCGCTCCTAGGCTGTGAATTTATTATTGTCGCCTTTCGCTCCGCGAAAGTTCGCCGCGTTAACACACTTTTGCGGAGCAAAAGGCGACAAACTTCTGCACCTTGCGAATAAACTCACAGCCTATCCGCGAAAG
>JANMHA010000350.1:0-17086 GCA_031374925.1 Pirellula sp.
CGAAGCGATTTTGTTCTTCCATCCAGTTGTCTGGTTTGTCAGCCGTCGAATCAGCACTGAGCGAGAAAACGCAGCCGACGACATGGTTTTAGCCGCTGGATGGGATCGCCCGTTGTACGCCGACGCACTCGTTCGAGTGGCAGAGCTTGCATCTGCACTATCAAAACCAGATACCGCACTCCCGGCGACACTCCTGGGCAGCGCGGGAACAAGGCCATCCGAATTCAAACTGCGAATTTTGCGATTGTTGGTTTCGCGTCCTCCGAAGCTGGACGTATCGCGAGCCGGTATTACGCTGGCACTCGTTTTGGCCATGCTGATCGTGGGCGGAAGCACAATGTTAGCCTGGTCGCATTCAGGAAAGAGTGATCGGCCGTCAGACAATGTAAGTTCCATTGAGGAATCTATGGAAACAGAAGTAGATGCTCATTCGAACACCCCTGACACGCCAATGGCTTCCGTTAGTCTGAAAATCAAGTACGACATGCCCGAAGCAGAAGCTGAGACGCGAATCTTCGTCGAGCGGATTGATCCCGAGTTCCAGTCAAAACACGGACGGCGCGATGAGTACGGCAGCGACGAATACGGGGGAGTTCGCTTCAGTCGGCTGAAGAACGGTGACTCGCTGACGTTGAGCGATTTACCGGCCGGAAAATACCGAGTGGCACGTTATCGGCTGGTGGACATCGTTCGTGATGGAACGGGCAAAGCTCAGAGCAGTGTCTATCTCGACCGGCAGTGGATCGAGCCTGCGGATCAGGAGACCAAATCAATCAGCTTGTCGCGACCGGCTGGACAGCCGATCTCGGGGCGGGTGGTGATTCCTGCAGACGTGAAGGTCAATACTCTCGTTGTGCATGTATGCAGTGAAAACGCACGCAGCAGCGGTTCGCTGAATCACCGCGACGTCACGCACTTCGATGCACTCAACGCAGACGCGGACGGCAAATTCAAGACGGAACCACTTCCTCCCGGGCGATACAAAATTTTCATCGAAGCGTATGCGGACCACAGCCTGGCGGTGTCCGGGATCATCGCGCCAAGTTGGGGAGGAACGTCAGAGGTCACTGTCACAGAATCCGTGGAACCCGCTGCACTCGAAGTGACGTTAAGTCAATTCGATCGCGAGGTGTGGCTCAAAGACCAAACGGAAGCCGCTTCCTCGCATTCGGATCTCCACGTTCGTTCGCGATCCACCGGGGTACTTCCGGATGGTCAAGAATTGGAGGTCGTTGGTGTTGCTTACGCCAATATCGTCACCCCAAGTGGCACGCAGCGCAAGACGAATGAATGGTGGCAAGCGGATGGCACTCCGTTTAATAACGAACCGTTCAAGAAGCTCCAACCGTTGTCGGTCGCGCCGGAACAAAAGCAATTCCGTGAATTCGTGATTCGATTGAAGGCTCGCCCCATGGAGCTGACGACGCCCGCGAATCCCAGGATGCCAAAATGGAACGGTGAACTGTGGTTTGGTGCTCAGCAGGAAGAGCACAGCGCGATGGCTTGGGATGAGAACAGCAATATGCTGCATCAAGCCGTCATTGGGTTCGCGAAGGAGGATCCGAGTGATATTGCTTTCTATTATACAAATGCGCCAACGATTGACGTCGGGACCATTGGAACCGATGGCAAGGTCGAAGCAGCCGCAAATGCCAGCGATCCAATCAAGGACTGGTTGCAAGATGTCCAAGTCGCAGACATTAAGAAGTCGGCGACCGAAACCGCCGTGAAACTCAATCGTTCGTATTCGCAGATAACCTCGACTCAGGTCTTTGTAGTTGCAATCGCCGTCGATGGAACGATCGTCACACCGAATACGCCGAAAACAACCGATCGATTCGTATTCAAATTGCCGTTGTCCGAGATCGACGTGTTTCAGATCAAAGTGCGACCAATGACGCACCGCGTAGACTGCGAAGACCTCGCGCTCTTGCCCAATCAAAAATGCACACCACGTGTTACCGTGACCCCGCTGGATGAACTGGCAACGGTTACCTTCCGCAAAGACGGCAAGACTCTTGGCATCTTGGCCGAGATTCGGCTGCAGGGCTTGCCTGGGATATTGAAGTTACTGCAGTCCGATTTGAATTCGGAAACGGCTGAATTGGTCATCGAAACTCACCGCGCGGAAACGCATGAGGAGGTTCAACGGATCGTCGCGTCGCTCAACGCAGACGGCTTGAAGTGGCCGAAGATCACGCTCGAACCCCTGAAGAAAATAGAAGTCAAATCGGATGAGGCAAAGCCCCAGTCGGACGGACTCGAATTCTTCAAGCCATATCGAAACCTTCAGGACGAGGACGTCGAAAAGTTCGTGCTCGACAGATTGCGAACCCCATTTGAACCGGATGACGGTGGTGGCTCGTGGCAATTCGGTTGGTTTGAAAGCCAGATGTATAGCTCGCTGTCATTGGTGCGGCAGCAAGATCGCGTTGTGAAGACGCTGATCAAGATTGTTGATCGAACTGAATCTTCCACCGTGGATCAACGTCGGATGGCCATGGTCTATCTGGGAGGGCACGCACCACAGAAGGTGCTTCCTCTGCTGATCAGGGAATTGGAGTCAGCGACCCAGGTTCCGACTGCAAAGTTTGTCCCGTATCACGAGATCACTGTGTTGGGAGACATCCGCGAAGAAGCACGCGCCGCTATACCGGTGCTAATCAAACTTTTGGAGTCAACCGATGGTATCGTTTGTCAGGAATCGCTCATGGCGCTTGTGAAGATCGGTCCGTCATCGACCGAAGTCATGAATGCCATTGCGAATCGATTCGGCTCTCCAGATGAGGACGTTTGGAGCCGTGGGGTCTATGAAGTGGGGCGCTATGGCGAACTGGCAAGGCCGTTGGGACCAACGTTTGTCAAATTGTTGAAATCGAAGCCAAGGGAGGCTCGCATTTGGGCGGCCCAAGCACTGGTGAAGTCAGGCTACGATGAGGCTCGCGGATTCGAAACGCTCATGGGCGAGGTTGCCGCAGGAATGTCTGCGGATCGTTCTCTTGCGGCTTCTGCCCTGGCTGCACTCGGCAGTCAGGCGAAGTCGATGATTCCGAAGCTTCGCAAGTATGAAAACGAGTCCGACATCGACGTGAGAAATGCAGTCCTCGTCGCGATCCTCCGCATAGAAAAGGACGACCGCATCTTGACGCATGCAGGAGAAGCCGCCAAGGTCGCCGCAGGCCGCGAGGCTGTCGAAGAAGCTTTAGCGAATCTTCGCGCCGCATCAGAACCACCGAAGCAAGTAACGCTTGCCGACGGCCCCGCCCGCGACCCAACGGCAGGTTTCCCAAATTCAGACAACGAAACAAAGACGGCAAACAACTCCAGCCAAGACTTGCGGTCCAAACCAGGGGCGGGGCCGGGAGCCCCACGCCGAACGCAGCTGAATACAGAGTCGGAGAAGGTCTCGGCCAAGTTGCCAAACGGCGTCGAAGTTGAGTTGGCAGGTGTGGCGTTTGCCGATGCGGCTGGTCCCGATGGCAGCAGGCGGCGAAAAGAAGAAGCTTGGTGGCGTGCCGATGGGACGAAGCTTGCTGCGCCGCCGTTCAAGTTGTTCTTGGTCTTGATGGGTGAGAACGCGATTGCCTTCCGCGAATTTGCCTTCCAACTGACATCTCCGCGTGGCGAGTCATTGATCACGGCCCATCATTTGAGATGGAGTCCACACCCGAAGCCCGGGATCGGTGGAGTTGGTGGATGGGTCACGGATGCGCGCACTCTCCGTGAACAGGAGCGATCGTCCAAACAGGTGAAAGCCGCTGTTTATCAGGTTCAATCCACGGCGGGCTTCGATGATGAGCAGCCGATTTCCGTTCATGTCACCGTCTCGGACCAGTCGTTGGGGCCAGCTTGGCTGATCGGACTGGATGGCCAGCCATTGCCTCAAAGCCCAGTGGACGCCACGACGACCGCACTACGAAAGCTCATTCAAATCGTGCGCATCGAGGATCACCAGACCGGGACGACCCTGCGATACAAGCTATTGCCCGAGTTTGAAGATTGGACGGAGTGGGAAGTTCGAGCCATCGACAAGAAAGGTGAGGGTCGCCTCGAGTTTGATAGTAAAGACCCCGACGCGCGAGCTGCACGGACCACGAACGAAGGGGATGGAAAACTCTTCCAACTTCCTGCTTCCGACACCAGCCACTTCGAGATTCGTCTGCGGCCGATGACTTACAGAGTCACGTTCGAAAACGTGTCGCTCGAGCCAGGGCAGAAGACTGACGTGAAGGTGAAGTTCGAGCCGGTCGAAATGTTGGTTCTTAATGGCCTCCATTTTCTCAAGCCGTATCCGAAGCTGCGTGGCTTGTCGGTCGACATGACCGAGCCGCAGTTCCTGGAGTTCGTCAAGCAACATGAGTTGAAGACTCGAAAAACCTTCGATGGTGAGAAGGTCACGCATCACATCGGGCTGGGCGACGGGCTTACGCTACTCGTGATGTTCGATAATGACGCGAAGTGCAGCGGCATTCAACGAGTGCGTGGAGAAGATGAGAACAAACCGGCAGTAGTCGCCACGCTAGTTCAAGTCGATCAGCCGCAGGTCGTTGGCGATTATTCGAAGGTTGATGATCCCGATGTGTTGCTCGATGAGCTGGCGAAAAGTCAATTGCCCAGTCTGTTGCCGATGACAGGAGGTGGCCTTTTTCAACAGCCGGGAGCTCCGCCGCAAGCGGTGTATGTCAGCATTTGGGAGAGCCAATACGCTCGCGATGAAATGCTCGACGCACGTATCCGCCGATTGATCGAGTTGGGCGATCGCGCCATTCCGCGAGTCCATCAGCGATTGAACGATTCAGCCGCATCGGACATTTTGGCAACTCACCTGACGCTCGCGTTGCGAGCAGTTGGGGGCACCGAGTCTGTCCCCGCGCTCATCAGGTTACTCAAGACAAGTCCAAACACGTCGCTCGATGGGACACAGAGTCTTACGGATCAAATGAAGAGCTATCAGGCAAGCGTCACGCAGGTCGCCGTGATGTCGGCGTTATGGAAATTGACCGGTCGCAAACATGTCTTCACGCCGGACCAATGGGAGCAGTGGTGGCAGTCCGTCAAACCGGACTTCGTCGTCCTGCGTGATCGCCAGCGTCCCGAGTTTGTTTTGAGTGTCACGCCCGAAAGAGTCAACGCTCTGGCCAACGACTTGGCGACCAACACGGTGGCAGCACGCGAGCGGCTGATCGCACTCGGGCCTGCGTCATTGCCGCATTTGCTTACGCTCTTGGCGGCAGAACTTCCAAAACCGCCGTTGAATGCACCGACGTTGGATTCCGCCGTTTTTTCACCGCAATCAAAACGACTGGCTTGGGTCATCGACGAACTCAACGCGACAGATCGGCTGCCTGAGAACCTGCGTCGCGATTACTTCATCCAACGATTCACAGATGCCGAAACCTATGCTGGCCTGTATCCCATTGATGAGGACGCGCTCTGCCGCGCCATCAGCCAATGCTCGTTTGCTGATTACTGCTCGGTCTACCTGGAAGCAGATAGCCAGGACATCACCGAACAACATCTGAAACATCTCAAGTGGCCACACAATATCTACGGAGCCTACTACCGTCGTTTCAACAAAATGTCCCCACCCAATCTTGGTGGATGGTCTGACGATCCTCATTGGCACAACATCGTTCCTGCAGAGAATCCATCCCGTGAAATCACCGATGCGGTTCCGGTCCTGATGGCCGCGCTGAAAGACGATCGAGGGGAAATGCGACTTGCTGCGTCCAAACTCGCGGCAGCAATCGGCTTTTGCTGTAGTGCAAAGCCCGAATCATTAATCGATGGTCTGCGAGATGCCTGGCTGACGGAAACTGATGAGAAGGTTCGGCCTGAAATCGTCTTTGCGATGTGCCGCTTTCAAACACCCTTCGTGGTGGAGGAAATCACGAAGGGCCTGTTGTCGAATCGCCCCGAGATCATGAGCGATTGCGCTGGGTTGATTGATTGGATTCCAATCCAGCTCAACAACGAAACGCGAGCCTCGTTTGAACGTCTGGCGGAACTGACCCGCCACGAAAACGACAAGCTTCGCAATCGAGCCGTCCGCAGCCTGCGAGGCAAAGCCGTGAAACTGCTCGAACCAGAACTGCTCAGACTTTCTCAAGACAAAGTTATCGACATCCGCAAGGAATGCGCCTATGCACTTCGAGATCAAGCCGATCCAAAGTTCGCCGATATTCTCTTCCAATTGGCCTACGACTCCGACGAACAGGTTCGGATTGAGGCGATCAATTCCATCGCCAACCTGAAGTATCCCGAATCCATGCCACGACTCGTTCCTCTACTTAGAGACAAGCAAGTTTACGGCTACGCAGTTTCCGCCCTGGCCAGCATGGGCGGCAAGGACGCGCTGCCGTTGATGATGAGCGAACTCGAATCCAGTAACGATGTCGGCGGCATGGTCTATCAACATTTGCGGCGTCTGACCGGGGAGAACTTTGAAGAGAAACCTGAACCATGGCTCGCCTGGTGGAAGCAAAATAGGCCCGCGCCAAAGCCCAACAAGGACTCTGCGGAAATCTCACCGCGGACCGGCTCAGACGCAAAGACGATCCTGGCGAAGGAACTGGCATCGTTTCAGGGAACGTGGTGTTGGGACTTTTCACAGCCGTGGACTTGGCCCCAACCAATTGGCGTCGGCACCGATAGCAACGGCCGCAAGAGTGAAAAGCGATGGGTGATCGAAGGAAATCGAATCACCTGGGTTGGTCAGGACGGTCAGCGCATTTACGTCGACTTCACGATTGATCCGTTCAAGACTCCCAAGCAGATCGAATTTACTTTTTTCAACGGGCCAAACCGAGGTCAGAAGTCCATTGGGATTTATGAATCAAAAGGCGATGAGGATCATCGCGACCTTTGCATGACCGATCCCGGATCGGATGCGCCGCGTCCAATGGATTTCTCCGCAGGCGATTCTCTCAAGCAGTCGATCATCGTCATTTATCGCGTTACGCCGCCAGACCAACCATCCGCTGCGAACGAACTCAAACGACTTCAGGGCGTGTGGAACATGACGCTCTGCGATTCGACGCACAGGACGTTGGGTAGCACGCAGCAAGAAGCGTCCAAGTGGCAATGGACGATCAAAGACGATGAGCTTCTCTGGCGCCGCCAAGGCGAAGTGTGGAAGCTGAAGCTCAACATCAATCCGGTCAAAAGCTCGCGCGAGATGGATCTGACATTCGTCCGTGCGCCGTTTGAGATGGACCTGACTTTTCTCGACGGACCGTTCCAGAGCGCTAAGTGCCAGGGCATCTTTGGTTGGGGAGGTGTGGACGAGCAGAGCCTTATGATCGCCATTCAAGACCCGGGCTCAGATGCCCCGCGTCCGACCAAGTTTCACATGAGCAGTGACGTGGGGACAGGACTCTGGATGCTGCGTCCGAGCAAGCCGAGTGACGTTGAACGCGAGCTCATCGTGTTGCAGGGATCGTGGACTCTTAGGAAATTTGATACGGGCAACTTTAAAAGAAATAAAGATCCGAGTTCGTGGCCGCTCCCTGGTGGCAAGGGGCCAGATAAGTCCAGCGAAGGGAGCGAACTGCGGTGGACGATTAAAGGAAATGACATTTCCTGGACCGACGCTGCCGGGCAGGAAATAAAGGCATCGTTCACGATTGATTCAAACCAACGTCCGAAGCAGATTGACCTCACGTTCCTGAGCGGTCCCGACAAGGGCAAGACGTGCCCAGGCATCTATCAGCGGGGCGATCTCGACGATAACATCCTCTGGCTCTGCATCGCCGACCCGGATTCGAGAGCTGCACGGCCGAAAGAATTCTCATACCGATGGGGCGAAGGACGCTCGGTGCTGTCGCTCTACCCCAGGAACCAGCAGTAGTGAAAGCTTCCTCTGTTTTGCAATCCGAGCAATCGGCAGAGGAACTCGGAAAGCAGGCTCACACCATGTTGTTGAGGTTTGTTGGCGGCGAGAAACTAGAGCCGCTCACCGGACTGCAGGTCAAAATCACGAACGGGAACTACGGCGACACACAAAAGAACTTCGGCGCGTTCACAATTGACAATTCCGGAACAATCAAAGTCAGCCTGCCGATCGCCCACTATGACTTGCACTTAAAATCGGACAAGGAGTTGCCCTATCTGGACGTCGAAGCATTGTCGGAGAGGTTGTGATGTCCCAACTGGACTTTTGCGTCTGGTACACGATCGGCTTTGTTTTCGTATTTTCAGCGCTCCTTTATCGAACACTGCCACTGCATCCCAATCCCATCTTGAAATTGGATTCTGTATCAACTTTATGAACTGATCGGTCGAATCAGACGGATCAGTCCGATCAGTCGAATTCGACCGATCCCATTCCGAAGTGCGGGAAAGCCATGGCGTTACGGACTTCCAAGCAAAGCTAAAATGCCGGCCAGCAGTTCTGGGGCTAGCCATTTAACTATGTCGCAGGGCTTCGATGGGGTCCAGTTTAGCTGCTTGCCTGGCTGGATAAATGCCGGATGCAATGCCAACGAACAGCGACACCGCAGATGCAATGACCAACGACCATGGCGACACGATCGTAGTCATGCCCGAAAAGTACGAAACCAACGGCGGCGAGACGATTCCAAATCCTAGCCCGATGAGCGTTCCAACGGCGGATAGAAACGCGGTCTCGATCAAGAACTGCAATACAATATCCGATTGCCTGGCACCCAACGCTCGGCGGATACCGATCTCTCGCGTTCGTTCGCTCACACTGGCCAACATGATATTCATGATTCCTATCCCTCCAACCAAAAGCGAAATTGCGGCTGTCGCCCCCAGAACAAAGTTGAAGATCCGCTGCGTCGCTTGCGCTTGTTCAATGAGATCGAGCGGGACTGTAATGGCATAGTCCTTGTTGGGATGGTATTTGGCCAACAGCCCATCAAGGGCATTCGCAGTAGCTTTGACTTGAAATCGATCGGCCACCTCGATCGTGATCTGACTGAGTTCCAGTCGCTGTCTCGAAAAGCTACCCTGTTGCCGACGCATGAGAACGTCGCCAATCCGACTTCGATCTGTCGTGATGGGGATGATGATGTCCAAATTCAAATCTTGAGCAGCCAAACTCGAACCAATTCCCGCTGATGGGGTGCGGTACATCAACACACCGACTATCCGAAAAAAGTGCTGATTGTTGACTTGAATGGATTTGCCAATTGCAGATTGGCCGCGATAAACCCGCGTAGCAACTTCCTCGCCGATCACGCATACATTGTTCCTCGATTCTATATCGGCGGGATCGAGGAATCGCCCGCGCGCGAGCTCCAATCGGTTCACTGCGAAATAGCTTGGGTCCGCTCCAACTAGCCTGGCATCAATGGTTGCATCCTCGAATCGGGCCTCATGAACAAACTCTCGGAGCGGCGTGACACGCACAACGGTATCGAGCGTTTCTCGAATGCGTCGGAGGTCGTCGTACTTCAGTCCAAAGTCCAAGATAAACGACCGGAAATTGATGGGCCCATCGACTGCCGGCTTCACGCTTCGAACGATGATGTTGTTGATTCCCAGCGACGCAATTTGTCGCTGAGCTGCTTGGCTGGCACCCTCGGCAACTGCCAACATCACAATCACGCTTGCTACACCAAAGACCAGTCCGAGAATAGTCAGAAACGATCGCAGCTTGTGCATGAGCACACTTCGCAAGGCGGTGGAGAACATTCCGCCCCAATGCAACCAAGACCGTCGGCTCATTCCGTCGCACCTTGGGCAGACTCGCCCGTTTTGCCTGCTGGCTGATTGGCTCCTGCCGCTTTGCGTTCAGCCGATGCAAAGTCGTTCGTACCACGTCGATATGCGTCCATGGCTACCATGTCACCAGGCTCGAGCCCCTCGACTATTTCAACGAACGAGTGTGTCGAACGCCCCGTTTTCACTACCTTGCGAGTGAATTCATTTCCCTTTGCAATATAGACATACGACAGCTGAAAATGCTCTGTTACGGCTCCAACCGGAATGGCCAAGATATCCTCATAAGTTCCCACCAAGATTTCAACCTCGGCTGTCATCCCCGGCTTCAATGAGATACCCTCCGGAATTTCTTTAATGAGGACCGTTGCATCATAGTTCTTGGCGTCGTCAAAACTGCTTGCCGCCAACTCCGCAACATAGGAGATCGTTCCGTTCAACTTCACGTCCGGAAAGGCGTCAAGTCGAATAGTGACGGACTGGTCTTTTTTAATGCGATTGATAATCGATTCGTGCACACCCAGCTTGACCTGCATGTTTTGCATGTCCGGCAAAAAAAAGATATCGCGCTGCTGATAAACTTTGGAGCCTGTTCGAATCTTTTGAGAAGCATCGAACCACGGTTGATTAGCGTAAGCAACGGTTCCATCCTGCGGAGCCTTCATTTCGCATTTGGCCAGTGTCTCAAGCAATTCATCCAATTCAGACTGATGGAGTTTGACCAGATTTTCGGCACTGGCAATCGTCGACTCGGCCTTCTCGATCTCCGCTTTGTCCGTGGAGATTTCGCGTTCGACTTTTTTGCCAGCGTCCGTCTCCTTTCCTTGAAACGTCGTCATCTTAAGTTGTTTGTCGTACTTCCTGAGGTTGCTAAGTTTCTGCTCATCCCGTTGTACGGCTTTCTTCAAACTCTCTACACGTAGGCCAGATTCATCGAGTTGTTCGGGCGACCGATAGCCCTTTTTGACGAGCTCCTCAATCTTGCGGCGATCGTCCAAAAATTTCTCCAACTGCGCTTGGCCATCCTTGATCATTCTTTGCAGTTCGGACTCTTCCGCAATGAAGTCCCCATCCCGATACTTGATCACCTCGATCTTCGCGATTTCTAGCTCGCGTTTTGCAGTGACGATCTTGCCCTCGCCTTCGTTGCGTTTGGCGATAAGGCTTTGTTGCGCTTCTTTGAGTTTCCCCTGAGCGTCATTGAGCGCAATGCGTTTCAAAGCGATCTGCTGATCGATCTTGGCCGATTCCAATCGAACGATAATGTCCCCTTTTGCCACGACGGTACCCTCGGGGACGATGAACACGATGCTGCTTTCGGAGCCCGGCAATTCGCATTTGCCGTAGACTGTATTCTGGCTCTCTACTGTTCCGCGTTCGATAACGGTATCGTCCAATGTGCGGCGTTGCACGGCATGACGCATAACGTCCGAATCGGCAGTCGCCGCTGGGCTCATTCTGCGATAGAGTTCGAAAAGGCCGAAACCAAATGCCGCAACGAATGCAGCTCCCAATCCAAAACGCACCAACGATCCAAGCCATCGAATGGATCTTGCTGGCTTGCGACGACCAATGCTTTTCTCGAATTCGTTGGTTTCCATTTTTGTGTCAACACTCATTCAATCAATTCCGTAATGGAATGTCACTTGGCACGTCGTTAACATCTACCTGTGAACCCACAGGTTGCGCCGCTGGCTCACTCGAGACCGGAGGTATCTCGGGTGGAAAGTAGTTTTCATCGGAGATCATTTCTTTGAGCTGCTCCAGTGAAAAGTCCGCGTTAATCCAAGTCCCATTATCATCCAGGTACAGAAGCTCTAGGACGGTAAAGAGTCGGATTTTTGCAATTTTGTAATCGATCCAATTGAAAATCAAATTGTTTTTCGCGCTCAACAAACCCTGAAGCGATTGCAGCAGGTCACGAGTTAGGTTGGTGCTCGATTCAAGGGCCCTTCGAATATTGATTTGTGCTTGGTCGACTTGGCGGGTTGCTGCAACAAGCTGCTGTCTCGCAATTTGGAAGTTGAGCCGTCGAAGTTCGATCTGCCTCAGAGACGAACGGACTTCATTGGCGATCGTGTCTTTGCCGGCAACGTAGTTTCGGCTCGCTTGTTGGTAAGCGATCTGTGTAGCGCGATAAACGTTGCGTTCATTGAGTCGATTGAGTGGGCCATCAAACTGGACACCGACTCGGTATGTGTTCGCCGACGAATCCAGTCGAAACGCATTGTTCTTCGACGGGTCAGAACCTAGTCCCATTTGTCCGTTGACATTCAGTTCGCTTTGGAGCGCATCGGCCGCTACCTCGATCTTTCGAAACGCGTCCATTACCTGGGCTTCGCGATTCATTTGGTCGAGTCGGTTTTGATGGGCGAAAGTGATGGCCGATTTTTGGTCGATCTCGATCTTGTCGATATCGATCAAGAACAAACGAATTTGAGTCTGAGCGATGTAGAGGTTGGATATCTTTTCGCGCAGTGGCCCGCCGATGGCCGAATACAGACTGCGCCACGCTGCGACTTCGGGCTTGATGGATTGGGCGACCGCTCCACCCCTGTCGTTGAGAACCTCATCCACCAAGCTTGGGATGTCGTGGTACTTTTCGATCTTCTGCTTCAATTCACGATCAAACTGCTCTCGTTTTTCAAACCCCGTTTCGAGCTCTTTGATCGTAGTGGCAATCCTGCTTGCTAAGTCCGATTGTTGTTTGTGATCGATCTGATCGCTTTCGCCAAACGTTTTCGGGTTTGTAGAGTTAAGCCTCGCTTGCCATTTTTGCAAATCCACTTTGATGCCAGGTATCAACTCGGCCGCTTGCTCGTGCAGTTCGAGATACTCCTCGTAGGAATCGGACAAGACTTGGTATGGAGCCACCTCGGTGCGGGTTTGTTCGGTGGGCGTGTACTGTAGCAGTCTCTCGTAGAGGCGTTGAGCCTTGTCTTGAACTTCAACCAGGCTTGGGGCGACCAATTCAAACTGCTGTAGCAACGACTCGTCTATTTCAAACGGTACCCACGGCGGTAAGCCCAATTGAAACTTGAATTGATCCAGAGAGGCTGCTAGGTTCTGCTCCGAGGACAAGAGTACGAGCCTACCGTTTTGATACTCTTGGAATATTTGGTCCACTTGGATTTGCGAAACCATTTTCATTTCGCGTAGCTCCTGGTGCTCGATCAGGTTCAACTGCAGACTGGCGATGTTGACTTGAGCATTGCGAATCGATTGCACTTGGGTTAGCAGATTGAGAAAGTTACTGGACGTATCGAGGTAGAATCGACGCCGAAAGCGAGCGAAATCGCGGACGTCATAGAGCAAGTTGCGCTCGGCTTGTGTTAGGGTTTCGAGTCTCACATGCCGAAACGCGCCTCGAAGCAACGGCTGCGTAAACGAAGTTACAAACAGTCCATTGCTGCCAGCTGTGTTGGTTCCGAAGTCCCAAAAAAACGAATTGAAAACATTCGTCGCGAATTGGCCGCCACCAGCAAGTCGTCGTCCAAGACCCAAGCGATCGGTCACTTGCAACAATTTGTTTCCACCCAAGTCAGAGCCTGTCGCTGTGTACTGAGCGCCGGATCCGCCGCTCCACTGCGTAGCAAACTCAAATTCATTACCGGTCAGCGCAAGCGCGCTCAGATAGACGGACTCAAATTGAGTTTGATAGTCACGAGAGTGAAGTAATGCTAGGTCGACGGCTAGCTCCTGGGTCAGCTTGATCTGGCCGTCTGCGCCACGCGGCAATTGATCAAGCCAAACGGGTGATTCGATTTGGTTCGCTGTTGGAATTTTTGACCAATACTTGGTGTTGCGATGCCCGTCTGGAAAATGCATTAACGGAGCGGCGGCGGGGTCGTCGGGCGGCTTGGGACTGCAGTCCAGATTGGAGGGCAATCCCAACCGGGACTGTGAAACCGGCTCGACGGTCCGAGTTGGCAAAGTCCACCTCGGATCAACAAGTCTGCTGGCAATCAGCGAGTAGGACTTTTTGTCCGCGGCGGCACGATACTGGGATCGTGTACATCCACAAGCGGTGGCGGCAGCGATTGCCAGCATTGCCAAGCAAATTGAGAGGTGGCCGAGCTGGTTGTTAGACTCCGGACTCCCCATGTTTGCTTGCTATCCGATTCAAACGAAAATCCATCTCGGCCGCTGCCTCAACTGCTTTTATCGGAATAATCGGAAGATCGACTTGATGGCATTGCATCGCAAACACTGACTTTGGAGGGATCCATTTGACATTAAAATGCATGACAGGATGATTGCGACGAAATCTTCCTGTCATTAATCTTCCTGTCGTACGACTACTGAGATGGCTAAATGATCTAGTCGTGCACGCGGCTGCGCCGGTTAGGCAACTGGCGGCGTCGGACTATGTCCAACTGTTGTCAGTGAATCGATTAAGACTTGTGGGTGCCAATAGAGTTTACTGCCCTCTATTTGACGGTGCCGATTCCACTTTCATATCGGGCAGAGTTAGTGCGATTCGAAATCCAACATTGTAAAACATGTCTGATTCTTTGGTTCCGGCCCTAGACGCTGACCGGCAATGTTCTGCGCTGCGGCAAAAACAGCCACCCCTGTATACGCGTCCCCAACCACTGCCGTAACCTTTCGGATCTGCCACTGCATAATCAGGGTATTCTCCGTGCAGATCCTGGCACCACTCCGAGACATTTCCATGCATATCAAACAAGCCCCATCTGTTTGGCTTCTTCGTGCCCACAGGGTGCGGGCTTGATAGAGGTCCTTCATCGACCCAAGCGTGGTTTCCTAACTCTTCTGGTGTCTCGCCGAAGCAAAATGATGTCGTGCTAGTAGCGCGGCATGCGTACTCCCACTCCGCTTCCGTCGGCAATCGATATTCCCGGCCTTCCTTTTTTTCGTCGGGTAATAGAGACAGTTTTTTGCAAAATAGAATCGCGTCTGTCCAGGTAACATCAGAAACTGGGAGTTCGTTTCCCCGAAACTGGCTATGACTCCATCCGATGACTTTTTTAAACTGCTCACTTGTTACTTCGTGGATGCAAAGGTAATAGGATTTGCTGATCATCACTTCGTGAGGTGTCTCGTTTTCTTGCCTTCCAATCTCCGACTCCGGCGACCCCATCGTAAACGATCCCGCATGAATCAGCACCAGCTTCATCCCGATGCTGTTGGTAATCGCCTTTTGCTGCTGAGCGCTAGATGACCCAGCCGATCCGCATACGAGCAAGATGCACAGAAGTACTGGACGCATTGGGATTCTCTCTAGGCTTGGGGAAGTGTCGCTAGCGGTTGGGGCCGGGCGTAAGTGACTTTTCCGGAGTGGCTACGATCGTTGGCGTCAAAGCGACGATCATTGTGGTCTCCGCGTCGGCACCTGGCTCATTGCTGAACACTCGAGGGATGGCAACGACAATCGATTCTCCAGCTTCGAGTTTCACCGACGAGCTTAGTTCGTACTGTTCTGTTGCCGGTACCTGCACAGTGAACTGAGGTTCGGAGCCATCCGACGTTTTAATCGGCAAGTTTGCATAGGAGACCTTTCCAATGCGAGAAGCTCTGATTTCGAATGTTAATGATATACTGTCGTCTTCACCAGCCTTTGGAGTCAGCAGCAAACTAAGTCCTTCGTCAATGATCGACACGACAGGCTTAGGGCTACGCTCAGGTTGGGGATCGATGCCTGTGACAAATGAATGCTGAACTTGATCTGCGATGTTCGCCGTTTGGCCACCAAACATGGTTACCTTTGGCGCAAACAAAATATTGCTTCGGAGATCTGCTGATGCTGTTTGAATCAATTGTGCAAATTCAGCTTCCCCGATGTGGGCTGCAATTGCTGGCCCAATGCCTTTGACGCTCATTGAATCAATTTTCCGCCCAACCCAATCAATAGTGCTTGCAGTCTTAATATTGGTTTGAATAAACCTAGTTTCGATTGAAATCTGTCGGGGTTCTCCATTTTCCCAAGTCTCAATCATTTGTTTCAAAAGCTGGTGTTGCCTAGCCCTTAGTTCTGCTGTGAGAGTATGTTCCTCAACTCGCAGCTTACCTATCAATGATGGCGACAATGGAAGCCATGTCGTAAATTGCTCCAGTTCCGTCTTTCCTCTGTGCTGAACTGGCAACAGCATAGTTTCAAAAATGGATGTAACGTCGTAGCTTTCGATGAATGAAGGTCCATCATCTTCTCGCACGTTGAAGATGTCGGCTCCCCAAGGATTTGTATGTGAGATCTTTGAATCGCTTTCAAGCAAATGGACTTGGGGCATCCGTTTGTCAACTGAATCCTTCGCGTCTGTCAAGCCAGCGAATGCAATTGCAGCAACCAACCCGAGGGACCATAGTTTTGCGGGCAAATTGCTTGGTCTGCCATCTTGCATCAACATTGCAACGCGCTGCTTGAGACGACTACCAGATGCAAATGAAATCAGCCCAAGAGTTGGCGTATTGCTAGCCATGAGACTTTCTTCAGCAAGTCGCAGAAGTAGTTTGCCATATGCGGAAGCTTCGCTTGGCAATCGGCGCTGCACGGCAAGTCGGTCTGCGGCCGCTTCCATCGCAGCTCGCAATCGGCTCACAACCAACCAGACGATGGGATTGAACCAATGCAATGCGACCACAGCCGAGGCCAAAATCATTACAGGAATATCGCGTCGACGAATGTGGGCCAATTCGTGACGAATGACCCAATGTAGTTCCTGTTCGGTCAATGTGTCGATGAGACTAGGTGGAATGCAAATTGTTTGCCGAAAAAGTCCGAACACCGCTGGTGCAGCTAGAGAGGGTACTTCGCGCAATGCTGGCCTCCGACCGACAACGAGAGAGTCGCACTCGCGAAGTAACAAATCGATTAGCGGTTGTTGGTCGAGCAAGCGACAAGAACGAAGTCTGATTGCAAACCGGATGTGTGATAGCACACCACGTAAAAGAAGAACGATAGAGACCGAGACAACAAAGATCAAAATGACGGCGAAGGAGATTGCCTCCCAAGAGAAGTCGTTTGCTATTGCGTTATATGTTGGAACTTGCGTAGCGGAGTCTTGCATCGATGAACGATCCACATTGGGCAAAATCCCGTACGCATGATCGTGTGCAAGATTCGAGATGGATCGTTCTGCCGATTCCACTCGGCCACCTGAAACCCATTTGTCGATCGATTTATGAAGACTCAGTGGACTTCCGACCGATACGGGCAGCAGCAGCCTGACCAGTACGATGGTCAAAAGCAAAGCATGCAGCGATGGCGATAACTTTCGTCGAAGGACTATTCCGATTCCAATCACGATGACAAGAATTGGCATTGCTCTCCAAGTTGCGAGGCTAACCAACCAAAGCCAAGTTGTTGCAAACTCCATGAATCGTTCCATCAATTCTACTATCATCCCTGTTCTCCTTCTTTTCTATTTGTTTTCTTGTC
>JANMHA010000363.1:0-1583 GCA_031374925.1 Pirellula sp.
AAGGTTCTCGCCAGATTCGACTGAATGTATTGCGACAGCCACGCGCCTACTCCCATCGCAGAAAGATAGACGCCGATCACAAACGAAAACTGGGTAACAGAGTCCCCTAGCACATAACTGGCCAAGGTACCGGCCAGCAACTCGTAAATCAGTCCGCACGTGGCGATCGCCAAGACGTTCAAATAAAGCAATGACAGAGGGGCTCGGTTGATCATCGCATCATCCCAAAATGGAAGCGGCGATGATTATCGAGATACCAATCACGATGGAACCCATGATCACCGAAAGTGCAACATTGTGCTCATCGATGATTTCTTTGACGATCGAAAACGGAGTCAGTTTCTCCATCAGGAACAAACAGATCGTCAAAACGACAATCCCAACGATGGAAAACACTGCGACTGCCAACAAGTGGTACGAAAGGAGCCCTATGGACCCCGCTCCTTGGCTGCCATCAGCGAGTGCCAATAACACCGAAGGCGGAAGCTGATTGAAAGAGACCATTATTTGCCCCCTCCCCAAGAACCACCTGTGGAGCGCCCAATGTAGGAACTGCTTCCTGAGGAGCGTCCGATGAACGAGTTGGGCCCAAAGGAACTATCAAAACTAGGCAATCGCCACCCGGAATAGGCGGACACGCCAAATCCCAGGCAAACGCCGAATCCCGTCACGAGATAGGTAACCAATAGTGATTTCACAGCGAATACCCTTGTTCAAAAATTTCCAGGAACACCACAGCGGCTCTGCTCTCGGATCAATCCAAAAATACAAAAACGCTGCGATGAGTTAATTACTCTTTACTCTTGCCCTTGGGAATAGGGACTGAAGTCACTATTTGCCCACCGTTTAACTTCAAAATTGTGCTTGTAAAACAATATGCCCAGCGGCATCAGCGACACCAAGAGCATTGAGAGCAACATCGTGCCAATATCTGCCCCCTTGCCCAATTTGAAAGTGCTGAACGCCCAATAGATCAAGGCGAGGAGTCCGACGAAGCCGAGGTTACAGTAAAGTATTTTCCATCCCTCGATGTTTGGAGAGGGTTGAATCGGACCGACCCCCCAAGGTCGACGGATCTCTGACACGCCAAAGGCTGCTTCGAGTTCGTCCACGGAAATGTACGTTGCCAGGGAGACATTGATTTCCTCCGAAGCAGCACTGGATGGTGAGGTTTTTTTTTGCTTTTCTGCGGACACATCGGTTTTGTTCGCATTGGAAGAAAATGTTCGCTCGAACGATATCATGTGCGGCGGCGCGATGTAGTCCACGGTCTCGGATGCTTCGCCGATTTCGACCCGCCAAGAAAATTCACCGAGGACGTAACGCACTGTCGCCGTACCAACGTCGTATTTTCGATAGCTATCAGACTTATAACTAACACGGTCTGGCGGCGGCCAAGCAGACGGGAAATCTATCTGCTCGACGAAGGACCAGTGGTCTGAGCTATTGACCAGCCATCGAAAGCCAATGGAATTGCTGTACAACAGATATTCCGTCCACGGGTATGAATTTCCCTTGTACAGAACAAAGCGCTCCATGTAGCCGATGACCGTATACTCGTTGCCTTGCAATTTCCCTTGTGA
>JANMHA010000434.1:0-8713 GCA_031374925.1 Pirellula sp.
AACTTGCGTTGAGTTGAAAAATCACTCCATTGCGTTTGCACAGTTGATTCTAACGCTATCGGGGATCCTCCCAAGACTTTTCGAGGCCAATCCGGCTCAAAGAACAGCGTGGTTGCAAAAATCATAAACCAGGGAAAGACATGAATGTTAAACAGCACTGAGTTGGTCAAATGGAAAGCCACGCAGATCAAATAAGCAACTCCCCGAGTCTTGCGAACTAGCAAGAGAGGCACGATAACAAGGTCGAACAAAAGTCCTCCCCAGACAAAGAGCATGACCATCGGCTCGTTGCTGAGATAATGTCCCACGAGCGGCATTTGAGTCTGAGAAGCCAGGATTTGCCGCATCGGCTCACCCGCAAGCCAATCTCCATGCAACTTCGCTAAACCACCAAAGACATACGGTAGGGCGATATGGAATCGAAGCATCCAAAGTACCCATACTGTCGTCGTGGATCCAGCAGTCGCTGGAAGGCGAGAGGCATCATACGAAACGTTTTTCGCCAGTGGTAACCAAGGCATCCACCAAGCAATCAACATCATTAAGTAGTAGTGATTCTGGTAGTTGGTTTTTTCTAACAAAAAGACATAGGTGAACGTTAGTGCTAACAGAATCGATGACAACCGGTAGAAAGCACCGGCGCACACTAGCAGTCCAAGCACGATGATCGCCAAAAAGACTGCAATCATTCCACTGGCCTGGAGTGGATGCACCCAGTCGAAAACCTTGTATGAAAAATGAAAAATCGGCTCAACGTAAATGGAATGCACTCGCCCTGTCGCGAGATAGTCCCATGCCCACCATGAAAACATCGCACCGAAGCCAATCCGGAACAGCGTGACGCTGGCATTGTCAACCGGCGAAAAAATCCGATTTGCCCAATTGAAAAGCGATGCTTCTGGAATGTTTCCATCAGCATCGCTCAAATTGGAACTGTCGGATATGTCCACTAGAAAACGATCTCGATCTTCCGTTTACTTTGCTTTAGCGCTTGCTTTTGCGTTTGCTTTTGCAGCTAGCTCTTCCTGCTGCGCTTCTCGCAATGCTTCTTTTTCATCCAGTGTAAGCGGTTTCGATTGCGTTTGCGAGCCAGCTTTCTTCATTGGCAAAGTGAACTTGAACTCGTTTTTACCTTTCTTGACCTCGACCAAAATAGGTTCTTTCTCGGAATCAAATTCACAAGGACACTTGAATCCAGGAACAACGTCACTCTTGGGAGGCATTACATGAACTTTGTGATTACCGATGACTGCCCCATCGTCTGTGTTGTAGGTGGTAATTACAAATTCCCCCTTCTCGTTGGCAATCCCGAAGCCCTGCTTTCCTACAAGCGCAGAAGCGCCATCGCCTGACAGAGGTTCGAAGAACAGCCATGCACTCGGCACGGCTTTCCCTTCGCAAGTGACGGTTCCACTAACTGCGGCGACTGGATAGTCCGAACCGCTGCCACAGCCTAGGCAAAAAACCAATCCAAATGCCGCTGGTACAATCGCTCTAACAATGTGACTCATTCTTGTTCTTTCCACCCTTTCCCTAGCCTATCTATTGCGTTCAAGTCGGGCGCGAACTATTCCCATTGCCCAAGAACTCTTCCGTCACTCTTGTCGTTCAAATCGCTGTAGGTTTGTTGTGCCACAGACTCGCTAACAAAGTGAACAGAACCGTCAGCGAACACAAACTGAGCGCCCCCTGTGTGATAGCTGAAGGCAGAGTCGTCATTGATCGCGCGTACCATCCTGCTCGGGTTGGTTTGCGCATTAATCGGTGAACTGAAACGACCATTGGTACGAACAGACTCATCGGTGTTGGGGCCACCAAACCAAATCGGCCAGTCCTCGAATGCAGTCGGATTCAAAGTGGTTGGATTGCCGTTCCCAGTCAGGTAGGTCGATTCCGTAATCAACGTTGTATTGCTTGTTCCGTCGGTGATGTCCCCAATTCGGGTGTTACTAGGATTCTCGAAGAGCTTGTGCAGCACTCCGAAGTCGCCTCGGTTACTGCCTCCCGCTCCCTTGTAATCGTTAGTAGCATAGCCCGCTGAAAACTGACCTGTATGATGGATTGAGCTAGTAGTTGCACCTGGGATAGTCCATGTTAAAGGACAGGTGTCGGGCAACACCGATGAGGGGCATTTGTAAACGGACAGCTTGGTATCTCCGCCCGAAACGATGGTGGTTGCTGTTGAGCTTCCGCCCGAACCGGATACTGTAAAAGGACCTAGAGGGCCGTGGCTTGGCCATGTCCCACCTTTAGCTCTCCGCATAATGCCGGGTGTTCCCAGCGGGGCTCCGAGTGCTAGGCTACCAGCTTCCAACTGCGCATAAAGTGCGGTTTGTTCCATAAACGGAAGGATCGCTACGGCCCAACCCACCCCATCGTCCTCGGGAGCTCCAGCACGTGCACCCATGAGTGCGCTTGGGAATTTCTTAAAGGCCGACTCGTAATTCATCATCGCCAATCCCATTTGCTTGAGATTGTTTTGGCACTGCATTCTGCGAGCAGCTTCGCGAGCAGCTTGAACGGCAGGCAACAACAGCCCCACCAAAATGCCTATGATCGCAATCACGACCAATAGTTCGACGAGCGTAAAGCCGCGTCGCGTCCATCTAAAACTAGCCATTTGAAATCCCCTTAAAAACATCAAAACCATGTACTATGTCGTAAAATAAAAACGGTTATCGGATGCCGTAGCTCAATTCGTGAGAATTCAGCTACGCTAGGTTTGATCTGCTGCTCGCCGTTACGACTGGAGTTTGAACTTAGTTGAAACTCTCAGGCGTGACTCCGAAAATGCAAGCTCCAGACCGAAGAGCGCTCAGCAGTAATCAGGCGTGACTATACAGGGCCTATTTGATGAAAGTGCGAAGAAATAATTAACAATCCATTAAGATGACTTCGCATAACCGATTTGGTAATGCGGGATGAAATTTGAATGAAGTCCGGACTTCGATTGCGACCAGAACCAAAGAAAACGTTACACTTTCCGTCAATTCCGTTTGCCGAACAAGCAGTCTGCTCGGATACATTTCCTTTACTTCCACTGCAGGTCATTAACCATGGCAATTCCAACGACGCAATCGGTCAGTCGAAGCAATCCCAGAGTAGATTCGCCTTCCTGTTCCCTTCGCGAGATAATTAACGCGACCTTGGATCGGCGCATGTTCCTGAATGTTTCCATGGTTGGCGCCTGCTCCGCGCTCATGCAGCAGTCTGGGCTAGAAGCGAAGGCGACAGAGGTTGTCGTAACGATTCCTAAAACGCCCTTGTTTCAATTTAAGAATGTCCCTCCGTCGCAAAACGATACGCTGGTCGTTCCCGAGGGATATGTTTCCGATGTGCTTTATCGTTGGGGCGACCCCATTAATGGGACATCGCCTCAATTTCGTTCCGATGCGTCCAACACTTCCGACGAACAGATGCGACAAGCTGGAATGGGGCACGACGGCATGGAGTTTTTTTCGATCCCAGGCAAAGACCCAAACGAACGCGGATTGCTGGCTGTCAATCATGAGTACACCGATCAAGTCTTGTTGTTCGCCGATGGTTTGGCGCCACTGCCACCGGCTTTGATGCCGAGTGAAAAGGTTCGAAAGTCCATGGCTTCGCATGGGGTCTCCATCGTAGAAATCGCCAAGAACTTCAACGGTACATGGACAGTGGTGGATTCCCCGCTGGCTCGAAGGATTACCGCCGATACGCCGATGCGAATTTCCGGGCCTGCAGCCAAGTTGTTGGGCAGATATGTGTTTGGAACCGTAAACAACTGCGCAGCAGGTAGAACACCTTGGGGAACCTATCTAACCTGCGAGGAGAATTTCCAGGGCGTTTTTGGAACGAGTAGCGATACCTTTAGGCCTACGCTAGCACAACAACGTTACGGACTTCGGCACGAGGGATTGGCCTACACGATCGACGACAAGAAAGTGAGTGCCTACCGTTGGTGGGAACAAGATAGTCGATTTGACCTAGCCAATCCAAACAACGATTCCAATCGATTTGGATTCGTGGTTGAGATCGATCCGTTCTCGCCGAATTCCGTTCCCGTCAAGCGAACTGCGCTTGGTCGTATCAAGCATGAGAACGCAGAGCTAGTCGTTGCGCCAGACGGCAGAGTTGTTGTCTACATGGGGGACGATGAAATGAACGAGTTTGTCTACAAGTTCGTGTCGTCAAAGGCGTGGAAGCCACTGGAGAATAGCACGAAGCAAAGCGGAATGGACTTGTTGGATGACGGCGTCCTGTATGTCGCTAAGTTTGATGCCGATGGAACCGGTCGCTGGTTGGCGCTCGTTCCAGGCGAAAACGGAATTCCTGTCAAGAAAGGGCCGGAGGACAGCGTCGGATTCGATGCCGCCGACATTTGTATAGGGACACGCATGGCCGCGACTGCAGCGGGCGCAACGCCAATGGACCGGCCCGAGTGGGTTGCGGTTCATCCGAAGACGAACGAAGTCTACGTTTCACTGACCAACAATAAAGGCCGCAAGGAAACCGACCCAGCAAATCCCAGGGCTAGCAACTTGTTCGGCCATATCCTTCGTTGGAAAGAACAAGGGGACGATCCAACTGCCTTGAGCTTCCGTTGGCAAGTGTTTGTATTAGCGGGAAACCCTGCTCACAAGGAACCCACGCAGCAAGGCAACGTTGTTGGGGATGCCTTCGGCTGCCCAGACGGATTGAAGTTTGATTCGGCGGGTGTGCTATGGATTCAGACCGACATGTCCAGCAGCGTTCTCGGCAAAGAAGGCTATGCAGAGCTAGGCAACAACATGATGCTTGCGGCTGACCCGATTTCCGGCGATGTTCGACGGTTTCTAACTGGACCGCGAGGATGCGAGATAACTGGACTTACTTTAACGCCGGATCGCAAAACGATGTTCGTCAACATTCAGCACCCTGGTGAGCCAGCCGACGAAGTAAGCGACCCTGCGGCACCAGCCAAGGTCAGCAACTGGCCCGACGCCATCCAAGGGGGCCGACCTCGTTCAGCCACGGTAGCCATTCGCAAACGCGACGGCGGAGTCATCGGCAGCTAAAAAAGGCCTGATCTCTCGTTTAACCCTAAGCCGCAGGCGACGGTTTGAGTGGCAATCGTAGCTGAATTTAGCTACGATGCCGCACGGTCGCCTATTTCATCGTTGCCGGAGAGGAAAAGTAGATTCCATCGAGATCGGTGGGAGCGCCAAGCTGATCGGCTATGGCGTCATCCCCTATTGCCTTCTTGTCCAACCCTTGCGCACGTTCTGCTATCGCTCGCAGACGGTAGGCGGGACCAAATTTTGGGGCAAGGCGAATCACATCGTTGAGATCGATTTGAGCTTTGGAGTAGCCCATTGCCTTACTCATCGCAATCGCCCGTTTGAAATACGCTACTGGGTCATCGGGTGATCTTCGGATTGCGTCTCCATAGGCATGGAATGCAGCTTGGTAGTCCCCTTTTTGCGTCAATGTGTCGCCGCGAGTCAAATCGTTTGAGTACCTTAGCAAAGGTCGAATCGATGCGAGTGCAAATAAGACGATAACGCCGATCACGATTCCGAGTACACGTTTGAATGCGCTGCTAAACATAATATCTACTTGCGATTTCTTTCTTAGTTCACCAGTGCCTGTTCAATAAATGGGATAAAAAAATCCATTTCGGGAATCTCCAGGCATCGGTCGACACCTCGATCGATCCAACTCGCGATCTGCATCGCGTGATGGTGGCATCGATTCCTGCCAAACGATATTCTCTCAGATACGGTCATGAAGCCACCGTCGGACTGAATGCTGCGCTGGTCGCTGGTATTGAGAAAGCTATAGTACTTGGGAATCACTGTCGCCAAAAAGCGTTTCGCAAAGGGTTGAAGGCGAATCGTCTCAGCAATTTCCTCGCCAAAGTTCTTCACTAACCAGTCATACGTGCCAGTCTCGTGCAACGAGTCACTTGTCCAATCACCCGCTTGAAGGGATCCACAGGCGAGAATTTGACATGGGCGAAACAGCAGTGCGGAAACGATAAGCGACGTTTCCGAGTTTTCCGAAACAGCACTGGCCGCCAAATGCCTAGCCTGGAAAAAGATGCTGGAAACGGACCGGTCCCAATGCCGATTACCGGCTTGGAGCAGTTCGAACAACTCTTCGGCCGTAGAGGCATGTGTTTCGATCCGTGCAGTGTTTCGATCTCTAATCGCAATCATGGTCTTCTCCTTAAATAAGCGAGCTGGTTTGATAGCTTTTGGAGCATCGTAACTTTTCGCTGTGTTGGAATCATGAAGAATGCGTTAGCGAAATGTGAATCTCTACGTAGGCGACGTCGCTCCGCGACTCGCGGTCAATGTGGCCGAAACAACCCTCACGAATCGCCTTTCTCGAAACCGTTTTTCCCCCTCGACCACGCGATCTAAACTCGCGTTGGTGCGAGCCAAAATCTTCCGATAGTAAATAGCTTCATGGAAAATTCACAATCGCTCATCGGCTTGTCCGTCGCCATAGAACCGACAGGGAACGCACACAAGGGTTGCGGACCGATAATGGTTCGTTCTTTTCCATTTGATCGATTCATTGAGGAGCTTTACGGGCTTCCCTCTGCCGCTGACGATTTGACATAGGTGTAAACACTTTGCCTTACGTTCAATGGACCATGCCGTTGTTTCTTGGCATCGCAGTGGAATACAAAAACTCCAAGTTGGTTAGCCTTTGACAAATCTCCGCTGCTGCATTGTAATCGTTCTCCGAATCGTTCCTTTAAAGGAATAAGTATCTAAGTATCGCGCTGTGATTGTTGGAAGCCGTGGGGGTAGAAGAAATCAGATGCCTTGCTTTAAGTATTTCTTGCTAGTAGCGCTGACCATCTGCTCGGGACTAGTTTGTCTCTCGGGCTGCGAAAGCAGCATTCAACAGAAGACCTATCCGACAAGCGGAGAAGTAAAGCTCGATGGTAAGCCCTTGGCAGGTGCAGTCATCGTGTTCCATGCGGTAGACAAGACCAAATTCAAGTGGGAAGAATTGCCTCAAGGGGTGACAGACCAAGACGGCAAGTTCAAATTATTTACGTATTCATCGAACGATGGTGCTCCAGCCGCAGAATACACCGTTGGTATCGCGCTTTACCAAGCGAATAGCGATGACGGCGGAGACCAAGTTAAACGCGAAAAGACGCGTGTGAATCTACCGCCCAAGTTCGCTGACCCAAAGACATCTGGACTCACTGCAAAAGTCGAGGCAAAAACGACCGTGATTCCAACTTTTGAGTTGGTAAGTAAGTGAGGGGGTTACGGCCTAAACTAGTCCTTTTATGACATTCGTTGCTTATCGCTCGGTTTCCGAATTTAAAAAACAACGAATTGGTAGCGTTTTCTTACTCGTGCTCAGCCCGATGGGGCGGTGCTCGTGCTCGTGCTCGAATAGGAACAATCGATTACGAGCACGAGCACCGTTTCACTGAGCACGAGCACGGTTGTCGGTTTGAGTGTCGGTTTGTGGGCACTGGCGATTGCCGAGAAGTGTCTTTTATTGTCTTTTAAATTGTGGAGGTAAATGAAGATGGTACGTCGTCGTGGATTTACGCTGGTTGAACTTTTGGTGGTCATAGCCATCATCGGTATTTTAGTCGGACTTTTGCTTCCTGCTGTTCAAGCGGCTCGCGAGGCAGCCAGGCGGATGCAATGTCAAAACAACATGAAGCAGATCGGCTTGGCGATCCAAAATTTTGAAAGCGCCTACCGATTTTTTCCTCCGGCTCGCGTTGATTCCGCGCCAGGTTTTCCCGTCACTGAGTTTGGGGTACCGGCACCGACTACCGGCACGATTCAGCATGGACCTGGCATTTTTCTACTGCCCTACATGGAGCAGACTGCGATTTACAACCTGTACGACTTGAAGCAGACGTGGTCGAGCGCGGCGAATGCGGCTGCAATTGCCAACCAAATACCTTCTTTTAATTGCCCTTCGACTCCCGAAAGTGGGAGACTTGATACTGGTAACGTACCCGGCAGCACTGCGCCAAATCGATGGCTTGCCGCCGCCTCAGACTACTCCATCGCCAACGGAATGAACGGGAAGATCGGCCTACCACCGTACAGCTTGATGCCAGCGATTCCAGGCTACGATCCAGCCAACCCGAGCACCGATGCGACGCAATACATAGGGTCCATTCTGCCTATGAGCACGATCTCTTCGTTCACGACCGGCATGAGTCCACCCTTCTACAATCGACGCACGAAAATGAGATTCAGCTCGCTTACCGATGGAAGCTCGAATACCTTTTCTTGGGTGGAGGATGCGGGTCGCCCATTTCAATATCGTCGTGGCGCAAAGGTGTCTACGCTGAGGGCAAGCGGAGCCGGCTGGGCTGACCCGGATTCTGAGTTTTGGGTCGATGGTTTCACCACGGATGGCGTTACTTCGCTGGGTCCATGTGCGATGAACTGCAACAACAACAACGAACTCTACGCATTCCATACTGGTGGTGCGATGGCCGTCTATTGCGATGGGAGTGTTCGCTTTGTTTCAGCCCAGACATCTATTCCACTGCTTGCTGCAGCGATCAGTGCTAGCTTGGGTGAAGTTGCCGCCATCGACAATTAGTTGATAAGGCGTCGCTAAACAATAAGTTACCGAATTGAGGTTGATTCCTGGGGTGCATTTCCGCCAAGATGGATCGCATGCCGGATGCACAAGTCGTTACATGGATCGGAGAGAAGTATAACGCAATCCAAGCTGATTTGGATGA